>JAAFHJ010000436.1:0-2908 GCA_013298325.1 Myxococcales bacterium
AATGAGGCGTAGGCATCGTCGAGCTCGACACGCCCGCCGACGCCGTTCAGCGCGTTTTTGCCATCTTCAAAGCACGCTTCGGCGGCCCCTTTTCGACACCCAACGGCGATCGTCTGGCGGTACGAAGCGGCATTCTTTACCGCGCCCTCATGACCGGAGAGCCGGTAAGAGGAGAGGAAGGTGCAACTCCCCGGTTCGCCGCCTTGGCAACCTTTCTCGTACGCTTTTGCGATGGTTTCGCCGGTAACGTTCGGCAACTTCTTTCGAACGTCCTCGTCGAGGTCCTCGATGACGGCGCCAACCGCTCCGCAGGCCTGCGCTTCGCCAGCGTCGCAGGTCGTCTGGAAACGGCCGAGGAGCGAAACCTGTTTGCTCCGGAGAACGGCAAACTGGTCCTTATTGAGCGGTTTCGGGTGGCCGCCGTTGTATTGCTTGGAAACGACCGCCGCGAGGCGACCGCACGAGGGCTCGCTCCCCTTCTCGCACTGGGCGAGGCAACCTTCGAAATCTCCGTCTTTGCAGAGGAAGTTCTCGGCCTTTTCTGCGCGAACGCACCCGTCCCCCGAGTAGACGAAGCCCGCTTCGCAGCTCCGCGCGTCGACGATCTTCGTCGTCGGCTTCTTGTCGTCGTCCTTCCCCTTGGTCACCTTGACGACGACCTCGGCCTTGTCGACGATCGGGAGAAGCGTGAGCCGCACGAGCGCCTCGCAGCCGTTGCGGGGCTTCTCGTCGCTCGACGACGCTTCCTTGCAGGCTTCTACGTCGCCGTCTTGGGACTCGGACGAGCGGTCCCCTTCCGCGCCGGCGGCGGTGCCGTAGCCCCAGAGCTGGGCGGCCGCCTTCACAGACCCCGCCGCGACGCTCGCCATTTTAAAAGCGCCCATTTCCGACGAGTAGACGAAATGAGTTGCCCCTTCGCAGCTCCCCTCGAGGGAACTCCGCTCGGCGCCGGTCACCGAGGTGGCCTTGGTCCCCACGATATTGAACGCGAGAGCAAGCTCTCGATTTTGCTTCATTTCCGCTTCAAACTTTGCGGCGGCAGCGCCCGGCATGTTCGCGCGAATTTCGCCAGCGTCGTGCATTTTCACGAGGCGGCTCTTCGGGCTTACACCCGAATACGCGTAGTCGCCTTTTACGCGGCATGCGGGGAGGACTTTCACCCCTTCGCAGGTCCACGAGACGACGGCGACCCCCTTCTTCATGGCGCTTTCGAGGGAAGAGCGCTCGCCGTCGGTCCAGTCGGCGACGAACGGCGTCACCTGGTTCGGCTTCGCGGCGGGGTTGCACGCGCCGCCGGGCGCCGCGCTCTCGCCGGTCGCGTGGCTTGCGGAGATGTCGGCCGGTCGACTCGCCGCGCCAGCAGCGGCACAGGCGGCGAGCGGGGAAACGGCGAGAAAGAGAAGGAACGTCTTACGGATCATGAATGCCTCCAATGCACGGGCGACCGCCGGCTATTCCGAGCAGCGGTATCATGATCCCAGTCAGCGGAATCGCAGGAACAGGCAACTGACTGATAGCGCGCCCTAAATACCTGTTTTTACGAACGTCCTAGCGCTTCGAGGCTTGCAACAAGCCCCGCAAACAGGGGGTCTTCCATCCCGCGGACGATGAGGACGATGCGCGAGCGGTGGTCTTCGGAAGGCCAGGCGCGGAGGCGTTCCGGCGGGTAGACGACGTGCTGGACCGCCTGGAGGACGACCGGCTGTTCGCTTTGCGACGGGTCGTCGGTCGTCGCAACGATCCCTTTGAGTCGGAGGATCTTGTCGCCGTGAATCTGCGAAATCATGGCGATCCACGCCGAGAGAATCGCGAAGGGGACGGGCTGTTCGAGGATGACGCTCGCCGTCCGGACGTCCCCGTGGACGGCGTCCTCGATCGGTTTGACGGCAGGGTCGGTCGCCATCGCGAGGCCCCGCTTCGGGCGCGCTTCGGGGAGCTCGCCGCGGGCCCGGCCGGCGATAATCGGGGTGAGGTCGGTCTCGCCACGGAACGCACGTTGAACTGTCGCCAACGGACTCCGCACCGCGAGGAGTTCCTCGATGCGGGTGAGGTCCTCGGAGCCGACATCGGCGCCAAGAGGCTGAAGTTCATCGCATTTCGTAATCACGACCCGGTCGGCGAGGGCGAGCTGGCGCTGGGCCTCCTCGTGGCGGAGGAGCGTCTGGACGCCGAGGACGGCGTCGAAGGTGGTGACAATCTGGTCGAGGTGGAAACCGCGGGCGACAAGGCCGTTCTTGACGAGCGTCTGCACGACAGCGGTCGGATCGGCGAGCCCGGTCGTCTCGAGAAAGACGCGGGAAAAGCGCTTCATCGTACCGCGTGTAGCCTGCACGTAGGCGTCGCAGAGGGTACGGACGAGATCGTTGCGCACCGAGCAACAAACGCAGCCCGAAGCGAGAACGACGACGTCTTCGCGGACTTCGGAGACCAGCAAATGATCGAGCGGCACGGCGCCGACCTCATTCACCAGCACCAGCGCGTCGGCGAGGCGCTCGTCGCGGAGGAGGCGGTTGAGAAGCGTCGTCTTGCCGCTCCCGAGGAAGCCGGTGAGTACCGTTACGGGGATCGTCATCGACGTCGCCACGTAGGCGCCGCCGAGGAAAAACGCCAGGAACGACGCCGACCGGTGCATCGATATGTATGGTAGGCGGGCGCCATGGCGATCGACGTCTGGAGCGGGACCCGCAGGCATGGGCGCGGCGAGGCGAGGGTCCACGAAGGCCTCTACCTGCTTACGGTACGAGGGACGCCCCGCGAGCGTGGCGAACAGCACGGCGCGCTCCTCGCCGAGGCGGTCAAGGCGGGGCCGATCCCTGCATTCCGCAGCCATTTTGAAAAAGCCTTCGGACGGAGCGCGCTAGGAAAAACGCTCGCCCCCGTCGCGTTTGGCGCCCTTCAACGCGCCGTC
>JAAFHJ010000436.1:2918-4649 GCA_013298325.1 Myxococcales bacterium
CCCTTCGCCACGGAGACCATTCGGGGCCTCGCCGACGGGGCGCGACTCCCCTTCGACGAGATCCTCGGCGGGGCGACGATGCCCGATTCGTTCGTCTGGCTCGTGTCGCAGATCATCGCCCGTGAGCAGCCCGGAAAGGCCTTTTTCCGGCGCCCGGAGACCGTCGATCGGTACGCCGTCGATCTCGCGCACCGCATCGGCATCGGGCTCGGCTGCACAAGCGCGATCGCCATGGGGCCCGGCACCGCCGACGGAAAGCTGTATCACGCACGTAATTTTGACTACCAGGGCGTCGGACAGTGGCCACGCACGCAGACGGTCGTCTTCTCGGAACCGGACGACGGCATGAAATACCTGTGGGTCGGCGCGGCAGGCATCTGCCTCGGCGGGATCACCGGGATGAACGAAGCGGGCCTAACGCTCACCGTCCACCAGCACCTCTTCACGCCGGAAGCGACGCTCAGCAGTCCACGCGGCGGCACTTCCGTGCAGCGTACACCGATCGGCGTCGTCGGCGATGTGATCTTGCGCAAGGCCCGCACCCTCGATGACGCGGAGGCGATCCTCCGGATGCACGTCCCTTTTGGGGGGTGGACCTATTTGATCACCGACGGAAAAACCGGCGAAGTTCTCGTTTGGGAAGAGAATGCTCATCGCCGCGCCGGCTTTCGTGTCGCCAGCGATCGCGGCTATTTTGGCTACGCAAACCTCTACTTGGACGAGCGACTCGGCGAGACCGAGGCCAATCTCTATCCGAGTTACTGGCGAAACAATCAGGCAAGGCACGACCGTTCAAACGCGCTTCTTCGGAGTGGGATTGGCGGTCATGACGTCCGTTCGCTCGCCGGAATCCTCGCCGATCGCGGCCATCCCGACTGCCGCGTTGCCGAGGCGCTCGCGATGGTCGTCACCACCGGTTCGGTGGTGTTCCGCCCTGCCGACGGCGTCGTTTGGGTCGGGACCGGTGAAGCGCCGACAAGCCGGAATCGGTTCGTGCCGCTGCGCCTGGAGACGCGAAGCCCCGCCGAAGACCTCCCGAGCTTTGCCGTCGAGGATGGCGAAAGCGCCGAGGCCCGCGAAGCGTTCGGCCACTACCGGGAGGCCTACGTCGCCTACGTCGACGACGGTGACGCCGCAGCAGCAAGGCTCCACCTCGCGAAGGCACGCGAACTCGCTCCGCGCGAATCAGTGTATCATGCACTATTTGGCCTCTACGCGCTTGCCGATGGCGACCCGCGCGTCGCCGAGAGCGGGTTCACGGCGGCGATCGCCGTCGGACATCCCCACCGGCAACGGGAAGCTGCTTTTTTCCTGTGGCGGGGCCGCTGCCGCGATGCCACCAAGCGGCGCGACGAGGCGCGTGCCGACTACGAGGCGTGCCTCGCGCGGACCCCCGACCCGGCCGTCCTCCGCGCCGCCCACGCCGGCCTCGCGAAGCCGTGGAAGGGGCGCGTCGCGATTGAAGCCTCCCTCGGCGACGTTGTTCAGCCGTGACGGTCGACGGATGACGGTCGGCTAGCCGATCCCCAGCATCGCTTCGACGGCGGCCCACTCGCGGAGCGGCGGCGCCTCCCCGTGGGCGTCGGCGTGAACGGCAGCGAGGAGTTGATCGACGAGCCAGGTGACTTCAAGCGCCTGGTGGAACACAAACACGGCGTCGTCGGCGGCCGTGTTTTGATCAGCGACGGGAGCATTCCGACGCGCGATCGCTCCAAGGCGGAACATGGCGCG
>JAAFHJ010000443.1 GCA_013298325.1 Myxococcales bacterium
ATATTCGCGTCAGGATTCGTCGGCTCAATGGCGCCATCGGGGCCTCCGTCTCGGGCTTGAAAGCCGCTATCGGTCGGGCTGCTGCAGCCGAGAAGCGCGCTGACGAGGGCGAGGGTGGCAACGCGAAAGGGGGCGGGTGAACGCATGGGCCGTTGTCTACGGCCTCACCGTTCGCCGGGCTCGTGACATCCGCCCCTCACGACAGGCCGGGGCGAATGCTTGAGATTCTTCACAAATATGGCCTCAGGGCGACCAGTGAGACACGGGGGAGACGTTTGCTCGTGCGAGGCGGGCCATCACTGGGTCGCCCACAGGTGATAGCTCACATAGTCCGTCGGCCCCGTCGTTCGATTTTCCATTGTAATTCGAACGGTTGTTCCGACGAGCGCTGCGGGGAGTTCGATGGGACGCTCGACAAAGTGATCGGTGCGACGGTCGAAGACTTCGTCGGGCAGGGGAGTGCCGTCGACGAGCACGCGAATTGTCGTCGGCCCTTCCGGGGCGACGCGAAGGACCAGTGTGGCTGGCTCGTGGGGGGTGAAGCCGCGCAGGGTGAACGACTCTTCCATTGTTGGCCGGATGCGGCGTCCGCCGTCGACGATTTCGTCGGCACCGGCGTGGTGGGGAAGGATCGCGAGGTGGGT
This sequence comes from Myxococcales bacterium, assembly GCA_013298325.1. Classification (GTDB taxonomy): domain Bacteria; phylum Myxococcota_A; class Polyangia; order Polyangiales; family Polyangiaceae; genus JAAFHJ01. Next base: position 645 of record JAAFHJ010000443.1, read on the forward strand.
GAAGCCGCCGTGGGGGGCCGGAAATCGGTAGCCGTGCGCTTTTTCGTTCACAATATCGGCGAAGTCGACGGTGTCGACGATGCGCGTCCGGCCGTGGGGGAAGCTCTCAAGGATCTCGCCGCTCCCGAGCAAGTGCCAGTCGGCTCGGTAGAGGACGTGCTCGAAATCGCCGCAGACGACGTTCCCCTCGATGGGGAACCGCTTGAGGACGCCGCTCGAGAACCAGTGGGGAAGCCAGCTCCACCAACTCGGAAAAATGGCAAGAACATCGGGTAGTTCTTCCCTCGGCATCCGTTCGAGCAGTTCGATGGTCGCCGGGAGTTTGTTGGCCCCGGCGCGTGCGAAGGGGAAGTCGTGGTAGCCGCCGAGCCCGATGATGTCGAGGCCGTCCCACTCGCTCGCGTAGAGGATCGCCCCCGCGTCGCCGACGAGGACGCGATGTTTCCCGCGCCGGAGGCCGTAACGGTCAGGATGCTCCTGAACTTCCGTCTTTAAGAAGCGCCCCAGCGTCGTTTGTTGATCACGAATGTTTCGACAGGCGCGCCCGAAAAACCACTTTTGACCGCGGTAGACGTTTGCCTGATGCGCCGAAAAGAAGAGGAGGGCACCGACGGCGGCGGCGCGACGGAGCGGATCGACGGTAAGCGCGATCCCGAGCCCGGTGCCGACGAGCAAGACGGTTCCCCATAGGAGCGACTCATGGGGGGTCGTCATCGGCTTGCGTGTCGCCACTCCGAAGAGGGCGATCGTGGCGACCCCGACGGGGATGAGGATGCTTTTCCGAGACTTTGTGCCGTGGAGGAGGACCGCGACACCGAGCGTTGCGAGAACCATCAGCCACGCGACCGCCGGCATGACGTAGCGCTCGTTCTGCCAGCGGACTTGGCCGTTCGCAGCGACGACGAGATACCAGCCGACGATCTGGGCGGTGAGGAAGAGGGCCATGCGGCGCGTCTTCGGATGGGCAAACGGGACGAGCGCGAGGCCAGGAATCAATGCGCCGAAACGGAGGTCGTCGGAGAGATGGTATTCGACGATCCGAAGCGCTGCGTAGACGAAGTTCCCCGTGTAGTCGTCCCATTTTTGTTGGGACGTCTGGAAGGGGTCATTCATCGCAAGTTTGACGATGGCGCCGTTTGCGGACCATTCCCCGGTGAAGCCGCGGTTCGCGCAGGCCTGGCCGACGAGCGCCAGCACCCCCGGGAGACCGACGCGCAGGAGCGTCTTGAGTGCTGAGGCCACTGAGAACGAGCGCGCCCGCGACGCAGCCGCAACGCCAAAAATTGCTAAAGTAACGGCCGCTTCTGGGCGCGTCAGTACGAGAAGAACCCCAACGGCACCAAGGCCCCACTCGGCGGATGCCCGTGCCCGCGGAACACGTGCATCTTGCACGCGAAAGAGGGCGACGAGGGCGAGGCTCCAGACGGCGAGGAACCAGGCGACCTCCATGCCCGACCAGAGCGACCACGCGAGCGCGCCAACCCCGAGAAAAAGCGGCGGAAGGAGCCACGTGACTCCACGAAAGAGCGGACTGTCTTCGAGGCGCAGGAAGGCGCGGCGGAGCGTGAGGAGCGTCCCGAACACGCTCCCCATGGCAAGCAGTGCCGCCCAGACCATGAGTTGGGCGCCGTGGAAGCCGAGCAGCCAGCCAAGGGCGAGGATAAAAGGATAGGAAAGACTTGTGTTTCCGCTGCTAAATCCGTTCCCGGGGACCCACTCGAAGGGATGTCCGAGGGCGGTCGCACGGGCGTAATCGAAGTGGATGAAGACGTCGTCGAGCGGGGCCGACCACTCGCCGCCCGTCTGCAGCATCATCCCGTGGTAAAAACTGCGTGCAGAATACACGGTTGCGAACGCCGCTCCAAGGACGAAGGCGCGCTCTTCCCAGCGCCAAGCCCTCCCCGCCGGCTGATTCGGACCGATCATGAGCGGCCGCATACCCGACGCGTCTGCGAACTGCAACGGACCAGACCGCGCAGCGCGCCCTGCGGACGGGCGCGTTGGTATCGAAGTCCGCGCCGTCTCCCGCTTCGCGGACGGGCGCGTTGGCATCGAAGTCCGCGCCGTCTCCCGCTTCGCGGACGGGCGCGTTGGTATCGAAGTCCGCGCCGTCTCCCGCTTCGCGGACGGGCGCGTCTGCGTTGCGACTCTGCATCGCTTCCAGTAGGGTCCCGCGCCGATCATGGTGTTGCCCGCCTGTTTTCAGCGATTCTCCCGGAAGGCCTGCCCATGAAACGGACGCCGCTTGGTCGATTTCTTCTGCGTGCCGCACCGTTTTTGGCGGCCGCCGCCCCTCTCGTGGCGCCCGCGTCCGCCTATGCGCAGGCGCCGGCCGCTGCCAAGCCGACGCTCGTCCCGCCGAAGGTGAAGACCGATCCTGGCGCCGTCTATCCGAAACAAGCGATCACCGACAAAGTCGCGACAGAAGTCGCCGTGATCCTTGTCGTCGAAATCGACGCGACCGGAGCGGTCACCAAGGCGACCGTCGCCGAGCCTCAGGGGCACGGTTTCGACGAAGCGGCCGTAGAAGCCTCGAAATCACTTGTTTTTGAGCCTGCAACGAGGGACGGGCAGCCGATCCCCGCTCGCATCAAACATCGGTATTCTTTCCCGGTTCCGAAGTCGATCATCCGTGGAAAAGTGGCGAATCAATCGTCCGATCGTGGCCTCGCCGCTGAGGTTTCCGTCGTTGGCGCCGATGGGATCGGCCTGCCCGCAACGGTTGCGGCCGACGGGACGTTCACCGCGGAGGTGGCGACCCCCGGTCACTACTCGGTTCGGGTTCACGTCGAAGGCTTCACGGATCCGGCACCGACCGAGCTCGACCTCGCCGCCGCAGAAGTCGTTGAGTTGACGATTCGTGTCGCCCGCAAGGAAGCTCCGCCAGAGCCAAAGAAGCCCGACGCCAAGGAACCCGACGTCGAAGAAGTCCAGGTGCGCGGCAAGAAGCCGCCCCGGGAAGTCACAAAGCGGACTCTGGAACAGCGCGAACTTTCACGCATTCCTGGGACGAACGGCGACGCGCTCCGTGCGCTTCAGAACCTCCCCGGTGTCGCCCGCCCGCCGGGTCTGGCCGGTCTGCTGATCGTTCGCGGTTCGGCGCCGAACGATACGAACATCTTCATCGACGGCACCCTCGTGCCGATTGTCTACCACTTTGGTGGATTGTCCTCGGTTGTCCCAACGGAAGCACTCGAGAAGATCGATTTCTATCCGGGGAACTTCAGTGCCCAATACGGCCGCGTCATGGGCGGTATTGTCGACGTCAGCCTCCGCGATCCCAAGAAGGATAAGCTGCATGGCTTCGCACAAGTCGATTTGATCGATGCGCGCGCGCTCGCCGAAGGCCCGCTTGGAAAAGGGTGGTCCTTCATGGTTGCCGGCCGTCGGTCCTACGTCGATACCTGGCTAGGCCCAGTGCTCACAGCGGCAGGCTCAAGCGTCTCAACGGCTCCTGTTTATTACGATTATCAGGCGGTTCTCCAAAAGGATATCGACAAGAACAAGAGCTTTCGGCTCGCGTTCATGGGGTCTGACGATCGGCTGGCGCTCATCGTTCAATCGGGCAGCGGCTCCGATCCGACGCTTGGTGGAAACATCTCTCTCGGGACTGCTTACTACCGCCTCCAAGCGCGCTACCGCCAAAAGATCTCCGACAAGACCGAGTGGAAGACGACCGCCGCCGTCGGCAAGGATTCGATCCAGTTCAATCTGGGCGAGAACTATTTCAAGCTCACGACGCACCCGATTACCTTGCGCTCGGAGCTCTCCCACAAGCTCGGTTCTGGCGTGACGATGAACGTCGGTATGGACTGGCTCTATACCCCCTACGAGATCGGGATTCGGTTCCCGCCGATTCCGCAGCCGGGCCAACCAGATCCCGGCCAAAAAAAAA
>JAAFHJ010000044.1 GCA_013298325.1 Myxococcales bacterium
GCGATGCTCCGTGACTTGGTGCAAGGTGCACTCAAATTCGGCATCGAGATCCCGCCCGAGTTCATGATGGTCGGCAAGGCGCTGATGACCCTCGAAGGCATCGGCAAGCAGCTCGATCCGGACCTCGACATCTACGGGCAGAGCCAACCGTACTTCATTGAAATCATGAAGAAACGTTACTCGCCGGAGAAGCTCGGAAACGACCTTTGGCGGGGCGTCGAACAGCTTTCGAAGGTCGGTTACGACATGCCGCTCCAGCTTCGTGAGGTCTTGGACGACCTCCGGCTCGGACGCCTCACGATGAAGACCGACGTGACCGCCCCTCTCCCGGTCATCGACCAGGCGGGGAAGCGGGTTTTCGCTGGATTGACGTTTGCGTCGCTGCTCGGCGCGGGCGCCTACCTCCTTGGTCAAAAGATGCAGATTCCCGCTATCGTCTTCTTCATCCTCGCCGGGCTCACGTGGGTCGGCGATCTGGCCCGACGAAAATGACCCGAACGAACCCGATCCGCGAGCTTCGTGACGAGCCGATCCTTGGCCGTGACGCTGAAATTGCTTCACTTCTCGCCACTGCCTACGAGGCACGGCTCGTTACGGTGACCGGGCCCGTCGGCGTTGGGAAGAGCCGGGTTGCCGAAGAGGTGGCCCAACGACTCGTCGCCGACGGGGGGGCGACGGCGGTTCTTCGATGCAATCTGCACGAAGTCTTCGCCGGCTCACCGGGGGAGACGGCGGCGCTCCTCGATGCCCTTGCGACGGCGCTCGGCGCTTCGGAAGGGGGCCCGTTAGCCCTCGGGCCGCTTGTTGCTGCCCTCGCAGGACTCGGTGAAATCGTTGTCTTTTTAGACGGCGCCGACCGCTGCCTCCCCGCCCTCCGTGATCTCCTCGGGCCCCTTTTGGATGGCGCCGAGCGGGCGCTCTTTCTGATTACCTCTCGGGAGCGTCTTGGCGCCTCCGAGGAGCACGTCTTTGAGCTCGAGCCACTTTCACTGCCGGTCGGGGAGGCGCTCGATGGGCCTGCGGCCGAGCTTTTTCTGCGGGCGGCGAGACGTTCGCGACCGACGTACCTGCCGCGCCCCGACGAGGTGCCGGCATTGGTTGCGCTCCTCCGCGAGCTTGACGGGCTGCCGTTGGCCCTTGAGCTTCTCGCGCCGCGGCTCGCCCTCTTCGGCGCTGTCGATCTCCTCGCGCGCCTTCGGGCCGATCGCGGCATTTTGGCGGCCCGGTCGCCGCTTCGCGGTGGTTCCGCGGGGCGACCGCGCCTCCAATCCCTGGACGACGCCGTCACGAGTTCGCTCGTCGCGCTCGCGCCGTTCGAACGGGCTGCGCTCGTCGATCTGGCCGTTTTTGAAGGGGGATTCTCTCTTGCCGCCGCCGAGGCGGTGATCGACCTTCATGGGTTCACCGCCGACGGTCGACCGCTGCCTGCGGTCACCGCCGTCCTCGAAGCGCTCCGCGATCGGTCCCTCCTGCAGCGCGTCCCCAGTCTGACCGGGGGCGTCCGCTTTGACCTCCTTCGGGCGGTCCGAGAGGCGTCGATTCGCCTCGACGAAGGGGCGCCCACGCCACGCCTCGCGGGGGCGCGCGTTCGCCATTCTCGTTGGATCGTCGATCTGGCTTCAAAGCGTATTTCGGCTCGCCATGTCGTCGAGGAACGCGAAAATCTCTTTGCCGCCGCGCGCCGTGTTCTCGATGGCGGCCCGGTCACCGCACGTGCGGCCGAACCGGCCCTCCGCGCACTGCTCCTCCTCGCACCGAGCTCCGCCGAGGCGACCCCGTTTCAGGCGCTCCTTGCGCTGGTAGAACCGGTCCTCGACGTGACCCAGGATTCCGGTGCCGACCCGTCGCTGGTCGGCCGGGCTCTCGTGTTGCGTGGTGCCGTGCGTCGCCGAAGCGGGCGGGGGGCAGCCGCATTGAAAGACCTCGCAAATGCGCTTCATGTAGGAAAGACCCTCGGATTTCCGGCGATTGAAGCGACGGCCGAGCTTGAACTTTCGCGTTTGTTTCTCGAGCGTGGAGATCTCCCCGCCGCCAGCGAGCATGCCCGCCTAGCGCTTGCCGCCTGCCGGGTTGCACGGGCGCGCCTTGCTCCGCTGCCGCCGGGCGGCGATTCGAAGCCTGCCCCAAGCCCCTCCACGGCGGAAACGGGGCGGCGGTCCTCGAATTTTCCGATGGGGCGCGCGACGGAACCGCTTGTTTCTGAAGCAGAAATTCAGCTGCTCCTCGCCGCCGTTGAAGAAGCCCGTGGTGACCGCACCGCCGCTGCCGAGCTGATCGCGCGCGCGGTTGCCTTTGCGGTGGCGGACGAGGAGCCGATCCTCGAAGCACGCGCCCGCTTCGCCGCAGCCCTGGCTGCCGTTGACGGGGAGCGCGTCGACGACGCACGCGGGGAAATTGCACGTATCCGAGCGACGGAAGGTCTTGTGGGTGATCCCGCATCGCCGCTGCGACTTGCGCTCCTCGAAGCGGCAATTCTTGCCGATGATCCTCGGGCGCTTCCCGCTTCTGTCGTTGCGTTTGACGACGTCGCCGCCCGGGCGCGGAGTCGCGGACTCGTTGCGCTTGAAGCGGAGGCGCTGCTTCGCGGAGCCCTCGCTGCTGTTGTCGCTGGCGGCGCACCGCGCACCGCGATCGCCGAGGGGCATGCGCGCCTTCGGGCCGCGGTAGAGACGCACGCGGTGACCGACGGCCTCGGTCGGATTTTGGTGCCGCTCGGCGCGATTTTCGACGGGCATGCCAGCCGTTCCCTCGTCGACGCGACGGCGATCGCGGAGGCGCGAACGCGAGTCTTTCTAGCCATTTCCGTCGATCCGTCGGCGGTGGTGACGTCTGCTTTGGGGCGCGCGATCTCCCACGCCCTCGCCGTGCTCTTCCCCGCCGTGGCGCCGGTCGCTTCGCCGCCAGCCACCGCGCGTGGCGCTGTGCGCATCGGTGCCGAGGGGCACTGGTGTGAGACCCCGGAGGGCGGCCTAGTGAGCCTCGAACGGCGCCGGCCCCTTGCGCGCATCCTGGTTGCGTTGGCGAAGGCGCACAGTCAGAAAAAGGCGCTCTCTTCGCAAGAGCTTCAAGAAGCGGGCTGGCCCGGAGAGCGCATGCTCGCGAGCGCCGGCGTGCATCGCGTTCGCGTCGCCGTTTCAACGATGCGCAAGCTCGGCGTCGGCAAGTTCCTCCAGACCGTCGAAGATGGCTACCGCCTCGACTTCAAGACGGCGGTCGTCCTCGCCGACGAGTGAGCGTGAACGCGTCCACGAAGCGGCAGACGGCGCGGAGTTCGCCATAAACGCATGCATAATGCATTAATAACCGTGAAATCGGGCGGAGCGGCGCTGCTCGCCCGCAAGATTCGCGTTGTTGCGACAGGACCGGTTGGTGGCAAAAAAACGTTGAAGTCCGGTCGGGTAGCGTGGAGCCGCCCCTTCGGTTGCCCTCTTTGATGCAACTTGAGGTGCGTTGACGGACGATTTCGGCGACAGTGCGCTCACTCGAAAGCGCGGCGGCACGGGCGACCTGCTCCCCGCCGCCCCCCGAAGAGTCTTTCCGTTTTTCCGCCCCACGACAAACCGGCATTTTACGCCGGGATGGTCAGCCACGTTCCTCGCAACTCGGAGTCCCCATGTCCGCTCGCAACGTTCTTCTCTCCTCGTTCGTCGTCCTCGCCCTCGGTTCCCTCGCCGGCTGCGGCAAGAAGACCGACTGGAGCACCAAGCCGCTCACGTCCCAGGAGAAGAAGATCAAGGAAGTCGCCTTCACCGTCGATATGCCGACGGACGGCTTCGAAGAAGACACCCTCCTCAAGCTCGACAACCAGCTTGCCTACATCGAAAAGGGCAACGTCCTTTCGGGGATCCACGTCTCGTTCTCGGTCTTCAAGAACCTCCAGCCCGACAGCGCCGACGACGCCGAAAAAGAAGTCAACATGCTCGGCGATCGCAAGACGCTGAAGAAGGACAAGCTCGGCGCTGACGGCTTCATCGTTGCGACGACGAACGACAAGAAGACGTCGCTCTACGTCGACACCTGGATCCCGGCGAACGACGACTACAGCATCCACTGCTCGGCCTACGACACCGAGTCCTCGGAAATTAAGAACGCCCCGGCGCTCCAGGGCTGGTTCGAGAAGATCTGCAGCTCGGTGAAGTCGAAGGTTGCGGCAGGTCCGAAGGCGGCCGCTGGCGGCGGTTCGACCGGCTCCGCCGGCTCGATCGCTGGCGGCAAGCTCCCCGAGGGCTGGCCCGATTCGATCCCGGTCATCGAAGGCGGCACCGTCAAGACCCAGATGTCTTCCGCGTCGGGCAAGACGACCACCCTCTCGGCGACGATTGAGTCGGCCCAGTCGACGGATGACGTTCTCAAGTTCTACAGCGAGAAGATCACCGCCGCCGGCTACAAAGAGTCGTCGAAGAGCGAGACGAAGATGAACGACAGCGTCACCAAGACGATCTCCTACCAGAAGGGAAAGTTCGGGGCAGACGGCTTTGTGAACCTCAGCGTCATGCCGAGCTTCATGAGCAAGGGCAAGAGCTCGGCGATGATCTCCGTCACCCTCATGAAGAAGTGAATCCTCGGGGAACTCCCCGGATTCTAAGAAAAAGCCTGCCCTTTGGGTGGGCTTTTTTTATGGCAAATCTTGCTCGATATTAGAGCGCGTTTAGCGCCTGTACAAACGCGGCAACCGTCGGAAATCGATCTTCCGGTTTTGCGGCGAGCGCCCGTCCGATCACCGCATCAAACCCCGGTGGGCACCCTTCTGGCGCGGCGACACTCGCGGGTGGGGCCTCTTCCGAGAGGAGCTTCGTGTAGGCGGCTGCAAGGTCTGCCTCGAAGCAGGGCGGGAGGCCGACGACCGCCTCGTAGACGACCATCGCGAGGCCGTACAGGTCGGTTCGTGCATCCACCGCCCCCCCTTTGGCCTGTTCAGGGGCCATATAGAGTGGAGTTCCGAGGACTTCACCGGATGTGGTGTGCACGGAAATCGCGGCATCGCTTGGCGGTTTCACGAGGCCGAAGTCGACAAGGACCGTTCGTGGCGGGGCGGCGACGAGAAAAATGTTCGCCGGTTTCACGTCGCGGTGCACGAGCCCGTGAGCGTGGGCCGCCGTAAGTGCCTCTCCGACTTCGCCTGCGATTCTACGTACTTCTGAGAAGGGAATCTGACCGCCGCGCTTTGCACGTGCGAGGCGGGCCGCCAGCGTCTCGCCAACGAGGAGGTCCATCACGAGGTAGGCACCACCGTCAGGAGTACGATGAAAATCATGCACTTGCACGATCCCAGGGTGGCCCAAGCGGCTCGCCGCCGTCGCTTCCCTCTCAAAGCGGGCGAGCGCGCGGGCTTCATCGGCAGGGTCGTCGCTGGTGCCCGGAAGGAGGACCTTCAGGGCGTAGTAGCGCCCCGTACGGCGATGCCGTGCCCGGAAAACGGCCCCCATTCCGCCGCGACCGACCGGCGCCTCGACGGTCCAGGTCTCGTGGAGGGTGCGCCCAACCCAGTGATCGAGGGCCTGGATCGCCGCTTCCGGCGGGTTGTGGCGGAGGAGCGCGGCTGGAAGGCGCACGGTTCGCGGCGGCGCCTCGTTGGCCGCAGGGGCGCGTGCCGGAAGACCGGCCGGCGGGATCGGCGGTCGCGCCATCGGGACGGTGCCTCCAAAGCCGCCCTCGGGGCTCGGGACCTGGATCCCCAACGGGCTGGGGCGCGGGAGCCAGGCGGTGGCGGGGGCTGGCGTGTCGTCGCGGTTCGCGGGGACGGTCGGCGCATCTCCGGAGACGGCGGTCGCCAACGGCGATGCAGGGCCGAGCGCGGCAAGATTCCCACTCGGCGTACGGGGCACCGTCGGCGGAGCAAGTTGATTTCGTTGTGCTTCTGCCAGGACTTCGATCGCGTCGGCGAGTGGAATCCCCGCGCGCGCGGCCAGCGAGGGGGCCGAGAGCAGGGCTGCGTGGTCCCCCCGCGCAAGCACGCGCAAGAGCACGCCGCGGTAGCCGTAGCGCCGCTCCAAGCTCCGCGCTGCCACGACGGCGAGCGTGCCGGGGGTCAGCGCGAGGATCACGAGGCAGAGGAGGCCCCCGAGGCGCGGATGTTCGGAATTACCAGTAAATGCAAGGATTGCGACGACGAAACCGGCAACCGCGCAGCCACCAACCACCGCCGTCGCGAGCGCCGCCACCAGAAAACGCGGACCGGTACGTGCGCGGTATCGAGCGACTCGTGCACGCAAATCGCCCTCGCGATTTTCGCGTCCGGTGGGGACCTTTCCCAACGCTTCTTTCACGCGTCTTTGCCCTCGCGCGTCGCGAAAAGCGAAGCGATCACGCCGATCGAGAGCGCACCAACGATCACCATCAAACTCTGGTTCGGCGAGATATCCCAGCCGGGCCAGTGAAGGATCTCGTTCGCGGCGTGAAGAAACATCTTTCCGGCGATGAAGAACAACAAACCGAGAATCGCCTTCTCCAAGTGGACGAGAAAGCGATTGAGCGCCTCAAGCACGAAGTACAGCGAGCGGAGCCCGAGGACCGCGAAGATCATCGCCGCGTAAATCACGAGCGGCTTCCGCGTGACGGCGATGACGGTCGGCACCGAATCGAAGGAGAAGAGGAGGTCGCTCGCTTCGATGGTGAGGAGGCAGACGAAGGCCGGCGTCATGTAACGAACCGCTTTTTTTGCCGTTTCGCCTGCTCCGCCTGCTCCGCCTGCTCCACCTGCTCTGCCCGTCGCGAGCTCCTCGTCGGTGGCTCCGGCGGCGCGCGCCTCTTCTGCCGTCACAAAGAAGTGCTCGCCGACGAAGCGCGGCACGACCGGATACAGCTTGCGCGCCTGCCGGACGAGCCAGTTGTTCGCCTGTTCGGCCCCCTTGTCGGCCCCTTCGTCGTCGTCGCCGCCGCTCAGCATCTTGTAGGCGCTGAAGGCGACGAGGGCGCCGAAGAGGAGGTCGGCCCAGGGGCCTGCAACGAGGAGGAGCGAACCGGCGCCGACGAAGATTGCGCGGAACACGACCGCCCCAATGACGCCGAAATAGAGAATCCGGTGCTGAAGCGGACCCGATCCGTCGATCTTGAAGTATTTAAAAACAGCAATAAATACAATGAGATTGTCGACGGACAGGACCTTCTCAAGGAGGTAGCCGGCGAGGAAGAGGTGGGCCGTTTCTGGCGAGACCGCCTTGTACAAATAGCCCGCGTAGCCGAGGGAGAGGGCGATCCACGCGGCCGACCAGGTGGCGGCGCGCCCTATGGTCATCGTCTTCGCGTTCTGGGCGAACAGGTCGACGAGGACGGCGATCGTCGCAATCGCTGCAAATACGAGGAAATTGTAGATCGTCATTGCGAGGATTGGGGGGCGGCCGGCGGGGGGACCGATCGCAGCATTCGTCGTTTTACAGGCACTGCGTGCGATTGTGCGGTTCTTCCAAAGCAAAACCCCCGGATGCGTGAAGCACCGGGGGTTCTGTAGCGATTCCGCGAAGGAAGATCAGATCTTGCCGACGAGGAGGAACGCGATAACGAACGAGAGAAGAACGAGGGACTCGATGAGGGCGAGGCCGAGGATCATCGGGGTCTGGATGCGGGCGGCAGCGCCCGGGTTCCGGGAGATGCCTTCGAGGGCCGCCGAGGCCGCACGGCCCTGGCTGAGCGTGCCGCCGAGAACGCCGAGGGCGATCGCGAGACCGGCTGCGAAAGCCGCCATCATCTTGACGCCGTCGCCGATGCGGCCGGCTTCTTGAGCGTGGGCCGCGAGCGGCGCGAGGGTGACGAACAGGGCGGCGGTGGCCGGACCGAGCTTCTTCGCGATGGACATCTGACGTGGCTCCTTCGAGGGAAAGTATGGGCTATCGAGTGGGTGACCCGCAAAACTTGCGGGTTTGATCGTTACGAACTTCGGCGATTCGCCGGAGCGCCCCTAGCCCGAAAAGCTTTTCGAGGCGCGCCATAACGCGAATCAAACAGTTTGGAAAGAAACTTTCACGCGTGGGCGTGGGCGCCGTGCGCTTTTTCGCCGTGAGCCGGACCGTGGTCCTCGTGTTCCGTCGCAAGCGCGATGTAGATCGAGGAGAGCAGGCAGAACACGACCACCTGAACGATGCAGACGAGAGCGCCGAGCAGCATGATCGGCACCGGCACGAACACCGCCACAAGACCGCTGAAGATCGTGAGGAGGAGGTGGTCGACGGCGAGGTTCAGGAAGAGACGAATCGAGAGGGTGACCGGACGCACGAAGAGGGAGACGACCTCTACGGCGAAGATCAGGATGTTGACCGGGAGGAACACCGGGCCCATCCACGGTCCGAACAGGTGCTTGAAGTAGCCGATCCCGTTTTCCTTGATGCCGTAGTAGTTAAAGGCGAGGAAAATCACGATCGAACAGCCGGCGGTGATCCGGAGGTTCGACGTCGGCGGGAGGATCCCGGGGATCATGCCGAGGTAGTTCGAGAAGAGGATGAACAGCGCGGCGGTTCCGATGACCGGGAAGAATTGCTTCGCCCGCTTCGGACCCATGATGTCCTTCATCATCCCGTAGAACATCCCGATCACGAGTTCGAAGAACGTCCGAACCGTGAGAGATTCCTCAGGAATCACAGCGTCCGCCGGCTTCGCGAGCTTCCCCTTAACGGAGAAGGCGAGGCCGAGGATCAAGAGCACCACGAAGAGGCTCGCGACGAGCGGCTCCGCGTTGTGCTCGGACATGGGCTCGTGGAGGTACCACGTAGCACCGAGGTTCTTCATGTTCTCCCCGAGGGCCGGGAAGAGATGAATCAGGTAACTGAAGAATGAAGTGTGCTCGGGCATGGCGCGGGCGCGCGTCTACCACGGTGCGTCGTCGACGGAACACCATTTTGCCGGTGCGCAGCCCTTGCGACGTCGCTCTGCGTCAATCGCGCAATCCTTGCGCGAATTGGCAGCTGCGCGTCCGCCCGGAACCGCCGAAGGCGGTGAGGAAACGGCGCGCAGGACTGTACCGCTAAACCTTCGCGCGGCTGAGAACACTCGCGGCGGTGATGCCGATCGGGAGGGCGGTGAAGCCGAGGGCGAGGAAGAGCGGGTGGGCGAGGCCGTTCTTGAGGGTGAGCCAAAGAAGCGCGCCGATCGCGACGAACTTGATCAGCGCGAGGCCACCCCATGCAAGTCCTCGTCCTGACTTCGGTTTTTCCTCTTCCGCCGGCGGGCCCGCTTCCACGACTTCGTCTTCGGGCGTTGTGAGGGCGACGACGATTTTGCCGAGAGCCCACAAATTCGCGACGGCGACGGTGGCGCCGAGGGCCGTGGAGAGGCCGGCGCCGCGATCGACGGCGGCAAACGCGACGAGCGTCACCACGGCTCCCGTGATCGCCGTTCCGAGGAGCGGTGCGCGCAAATCGGCCTTTTCCTGAGGCTTTTTCGTCGTTTTTGCCGTCATGGTTCCTTCTCGTTGCCGAGATCTTTCGGCTTCTTGCGACCGGCGATGCGGTCCTCGCGCTCGAGCGCCGCCTGCGCCTTTTTGGTGAGCTTCCACATGTTGTAGAAGCCGCCGAAGATCCCGAAGGCGAAACCGGCCGGCTCCCCCCAGCGGGTGCCGAAGTGCTTGTCGATCGCGTGGCCGACGCCGTAGCCGATCGCCAAAAAGACAAGGAGTTCGAGGCCTAACGTGCCGAAGCGACCCGCTTCCTTCAGCGCGCTGAGCCTTCCCCCCTCCGGCGGCTCACTCATGAACTTCGAGCTTTCGGAGGCGCTCTTCGCGAGCGAGGAGCAACTTTTCAAGCACGAGGCGCGCTTTCGCCATCGCCTTTCCACGGTGGGAAATCGCGTGTTTTTCCGCGTCGTTGAGCTCGGCGAACGTCTGCCCGGTGCCGGCGACTTGGAAGAGCGGGTCGTAGCCGAAGCCGCTCGCGCCGCGCGGGTGGGGGACGATCTCCCCCTCGCAGACGCCATCTACGGTGTGGACCTCGCCGCCGCCGAAGGGATCGACGATGGCAATTGCGCAACGAAAACGAGCGGTAAGCGCTTCATCGCGATCGGGGGCGGTCATCGCGCCGAGCTTGGCAAGCAGGGCGGCGTTGTTCTCGCTGTCGGTCGCGCGCTCGTGGGCGAAACGCGCGGAACGGACACCGGGGGCGCCGAAGAGGGCGTCGACCTCGAGGCCCGAGTCGTCAGCCAGGGTGAGGCAGTGGGTGAGCGCGGCGACCGCCTTCGCCTTGAGGGCGGCGTTCGCTTCGAAGGTCTCCCCGTCCTCGACGACGTCCGGCGAGTAGCCGAGGAGGTCCTTCGGCATCACCACATGAACGCCGGGGATGCCTGCCAAAAGAGACGCGAGTTCGCGTACTTTGCCCGCATTGGTCGTGGCGAGAACGAGGGTGTGCATGGCTACTTCGCGATCAGGAGTTGGGCGAGATCGACGCCAGCGCCGGCGAGCGCTTTCCGCTGGAGGGCGCAGAGGGAGGCGACCCCTTCGAGGCCGAGATCGACGAGCTTGTCCATGACGGCGCGGGCGACCGGCTCCCCTTCGGCGGTCCCTTGAAGCTCAATCAAATCGCCCGATTCCGTCGCGACGACGTTGAGATCGACCTCCGCTTTCGAGTCTTCCGCGTAGTGGAGATCGAGGGCGTAGAGGCCGTTCGGCAGGAAGCCGGCGCTGGTCGCGGCGACCGGGGCGCGGAGGACGGGCGTCGTCAATACGCCGTTTTTGCGGAGTTTTTCGAGGGCGAGGGCGAGGGCGACGAAGCCGCCGGTGATGCTCGCGGTGCGGGTGCCGCCGTCGGCTTCGAGGACGTCGCAGTCGATCTGGATCTGGCGCTCGCCGAGCTTCTCGAGATCGACGGCGGCGCGGAGGGCGCGGCCGATAAGACGCTGAATTTCCTGCGTTCTTCCCGAGGGGGCCTTCCCGCGACCGTCGCGGCTCTCGCGACGAATCGGGTTGGAGCGGGGGTGCATCTGGTACTCGGCGGTGACCCAGCCTTTCCCCTTGCCTTCCAGGAAGGGGGGGACCTTCAGGTCGACGGAAGCGGTGCACAAAACAAGTGTCTTTCCGCAGCGATAGAGGACCGAGCCCTCCGACATCGTGTGGAAATGGAGGTCCATCGAGACCGGGCGGAGTTCGTTCTCTGCGCGCCCGTCGATCCGTGCCACCGGCTGCTCTGCTTTCGTCGCTTCGCTCATAGGAGCCGACGCGATAGCGCATTCCCGCCCGCTCCGCCTACCGGGTTCCCGTTAGAGGAGGCCGGCTTCGTCGGCGGCGTCTCGGGCGGGTGAGAGCGGGAGGATCATGCGGAAGCGCGCGCCTTTGGAGTCACCGGCGGCGGCGAGGCACAGAAGGTCGCCGCCATGGCCGCGAACGATCTGCCGCGTGATCGCGAGGCCGAGGCCGGTTCCGTTCCCTTTTGTCGAGAAGAACGCTTCAAAAATCGATGCGCGGAGCGCCTCGGGGACGCCTTCCCCCTGGTCGGCGACCGTCACCGTCACCGCCAGCCCTTCCCGGGCGACCGTCACGGTGATCGGGCCGCCGTGAGGCATCGCCTCGCGGGCGTTTCGGAGCAAATTTGCAAGCGCCTGGCGGATTTGCGCTTCGTCGAAGAGGAGCTTCGGGCCACCTGGACTCGGGCCACTTGGACTCGCGTCCGGTTCCACGATGACGGTGACCGTGCACTGGGCGCGCGCCATTTCCGGTTCGCAGAAGGCGACGACATCTTCGACGACGCCGACGAGATCATCGCCATCGCGGCGCGGCGTCGGCAGGCGTGCCATGCGCAAGTATTCTTCCGAGAGCGCTTCGAGGCGCGCGACTTCGCGGGCGATCGCCTTCACGAGGGTGCTCCGCTCGCCGACGTCGCCGCTTTCGGCGAGATCTTCCTGAAGAAGATCGAGGTTTAAGCCGATCGCGCTCAGCGGATTGCGGATCTCGTGGGTGACGTGGGCCGCCATTTTTCCGATGGCGGCGAAGCGCTCCGCGGCGACGGCGCGCTCGCGGGCGGCGGCGAGGCCGGTGACCATCGTTTCGAAGGCCGCTTCGAGGCGACCGAGCTCGTCGGGGCCCGGATCGACGGCGCGCGGCTCGAGATCGCCGCGCGCGACCGCCCGTGCCCGTGCTTCGAGGCGCGCGACCGGGGCGAGGAGGACCTGAAGGCGCCGACCGACGAACCAGGCGGCCAGCGCCGACGCAAACGACAAAAGCACCAGCCCGCCGAGCATGCGCCCATCGGCTTCCCGCTGCTCGGTCGCCGTCGCCGTGATCGTTTTTGTAACGTCGTTTTGAAGGCTTGCGAGCTTTTTGGAGGCGTCGTGCTCGCGGCCGCCGAGGTCGATGACAAGCCGGTCGATTCGCTCGCCGGTCCCTTCGAGGGTCGCGAATTTTCCGTCGTCGTCGGCAAAGAGGCGCGCCGCCTCCTCCAAGCGATCGCGGAAGCCGTTGACCGCCTCATTCGCTGGGGCGTCACTCCCGGAAAGAGAGAGTGCTTCTAAGGACTTCCGGCAGCTTCGCACCTGACCGGCGCGGGCGGCTGCAAGCGCTTCCAGGAGGCGCCGCTCGGCGAGGGGATCGCGATCGTCAGGAATGCCGTCGACGAGGGTCGCGATCGAACTCTGTGTCGCCCGGAGGCGGGCGAGCTCAAGGGCGACCGGAACGAAGCCGGTGGCGAGGCGTTCGGTGTCGCGGCCGGCCCGGCGGAGCGCCCCGACGGCAAAAAGCGACGTCATTGCCGAGACGGCAAAGGCGAACCCGAAAGCGAGCAGGACCCGTCGCGCGAGCGGGCGCGGAACCTGTTCGTCGGGTCTCGCGACAGGGGGCGACGCGTTTGTCTCCGCCCGGCGAGACGCCGGATCGGAGAACGCGTTTGCATCGAACGCCGCGCCGTCTCCCGCTTCGCGGACGGACGCTTCGGTCACGGCCGCAGGGCGAGCCGCTCCCCGAGGGCGACGAGGGCGGGCGTCTCCAGGGAATGAGTCGTCGCAAGTTCTGATGTTTCCACAATAAACGCCGCGTGCTGCCCACGCAGTTTCCCATGCGCGAAGTGGGCGTTCAGATGGAGGATCGTCTCCGGCGAGACCAGCTTTGTGAGCGCGACGGCGCCGCCGAGGAGCGACGATCGGACGAAGGCAGGGGTCATCCCCACGCCGAGGAGCGCCGCTTTCGGGAGCGCCCGATCGACGAGCGCGTGGGTTTCGTCGAGGGCGCGCGCGGCGAGATCCCGGAGGTCGTGGGAGGCCACCAGCGCGTCGACGGAGCCGGCGACGTACAGGGCGATCATCAGCGGCGCCATGGCGAGCGTCGCGGCGGCCGCCTGGTCGGCCATGTGGGGGCCAAGAGCCGCGGGAACTCCTGATTTTACCAGAAGTTTCACGAATTCCGCGAGGGTCGCCTGGTAGCCGAGGAGGGCGTCACTCGGGGGGCCGGGATGACCGGTTCCGTTGTCGAATTTCGTCGGCGCGGGCGGGAGCCAGTACCGGTAGACCTCCTCGAGCCGGGAGCTGCCCGGCGAGTGGTAGGCGATCGCCGTCGGGAGGCCGCCGAAGAGGCGTTCCCCAAGAATTTCGCGAAGTTCCGCATAGAGGGGCGGAAGCATCGGCGACAGGACGACGACCGGCGCGCTGCCAACGGCGGCAAGCGTTCGTGCGACGTCGGCAAGGACATCGGCAGCGACGGTGACCAGGATCAGATCGGTCGTGGCTGGCGCGGAGAGGCGCCAGTCGATGCCGTACAAATGCCTTGGAATTCCGGAGGTTCCGACCCGTTCGAGGGTGACCGCACAGGCCGGATCCCGGGGGCGCGCCGTGACAAAGGAAACGGCAACGCCGGCCTCCGCGAGGTGGGTCCCGTAGACACACCCGAGGGCGCCGGCGCCGTAAATCGTGACGTGCATCAGCGGTAGCTAAAGCGAATCTCGTGGTCGCAGATCCGGTAGGTGTCCCCTTCGGCGATCTGTTTCCGTGCGATGCGCTGGCCGTTGTACTCGACGCCGTTCGTCGAGCCCATATCGACCATAAAATACACGCCGTTCTGGTACTCGACCATCGCGTGCTGGCGGGAGACGTTCGGGTCTTTGAGGGTGAGATCGCTCGACTGCTTGCCGCGGCCGATGATGAAGCGGTCCTTGTTCACCGGGACGCGATCGCCCTGGTAGTAGGCGCAGAGCGTCCCCGTCGACTGGGGGAAGCCGGCCGGTTCCGCGTAGGCAGGCTGCGCCGGGGGCGGCGGCGGGGCGGGCGCACGGAAGGCGGGCGGCGGGGCCCCCATCGGCGAGGCCATCGTCCGTCCGAGAGCGGCCGGCGGCGGCGGCGCGACACTCGGCGGGCGGGCCGGCGGATCGTAGTTTCCTCCTCCACGGGGCGGCGGCGGCAACGGGAGACCGGCACCGAGGGCGGGGGGGGCGGCGGAGCGCATCGGAGCGCCCATCGACGGCGGACCGGGAGGACCCGGATTGCGCGGCGGCGGAACCGGGAGCGCCCCTCCGCGCGTCGGCATCGGCGGCGGCGGGAGTCGGCCCGACGGTGGACCGTAGGCGGCGCCGATTTGGCTGCCTCCACCGGGGGGAGGCGCCGGGATCGGACGCATACCCGGCCCCTGCGACGCCGGACCGGCACCCGCCCCAGCCGCCTGGGCCGCACGCTGGCGCGCGTACTGCTTCATCGCCTCGTTTACGAGGTAATCGACGCTGCATTCCAGCTCGCGAGCCATCTGCTCGAAGTTGTCCCAGAGCACGTCGCGGCACTGGAAGGTGCGGGGGCTCTTCTTGTTCGGATCCGCGCTCATCGTCCGACTCCTACGTTCTCGATCACCGATTCACTCCGACGAGGCGGGGTGAAGACTTTTCCGCCGCTCGCACCGCCGGCGGGGGCCGGCGATGCCTCTGTCTCCGCCCGGCGATTTGCCGGACCGGAGAACGCATCCTGAAATCACTTAAGTTTGGGCACGATGCAGACGGTGACGACCTCGCCAATGGTCTTCACTTCTTTCAATTCCGTCCCCTTGCCACCCGCCGCCGGAGCTTCGCACTTCCAGAGGCAGTCGTCGGCCGCTTCGCAGACGGGGACCGGCGTCTTGTCCCCCTCAAGCGGCGAAAGGACGCTCGCATCGCTCTTCTTGCCGGCGTCCCAGAAGATGCCGAGGGCGGTCATCTTTGCGCCGAAGCTCTTCGAGTCGAGGTTGCTCACCGCGAGGGCGCGCGCCTTCTCTGCGCCGAGGATGCGGTTCAGGTTTCGCCCGTAGTCGAGGGGCTCGGTGAGCGCCATCTTCGTCTTGGTCGTTGCCGGCAGTTTCGCGAGGAAATCCGGGACGGCAGCCGCGTCGATCGACTTCAAAATGAGCGTCGCCGCGACGTAGCGGACCTGCCACTTCTTCGGTTCGAAGAGCGTGTAGAGCTTCGGGACGATCTGATCCTTCGGGAGCTCGCCGAGGCGGGTGAACGCCAGGTCGCGGGCGGCGTCGGGGGTTGCGTCGTCGGAGGCGATCGCGAAGACGCGATCGAGATCGGCCTTGTTGGTCTTGTCGATCTTCCCTTCGAGGGCGGCGAGAGCGAGTTTCCGTCGATCTTCCGGCTTCTTGCCGTCGGCCGCGTAGGTGAGGAGGAACTCGACGACCGGGCGCCCGCCGAGCTTCTTCATCGCCGGGAAGAGCTCTTCCGAGAGCTTCCGCTGCTGAATCGTCTCGACCTGCTTCTTCAGCTGTTCCGGAGTGGCCGGCGTCTTCGCCTCTTTGTTGTGGGCGTCGACCATTTTCTTCTGGTCTTCAAACCACTCCGCCGACTCCAGGCGCTTGCCGAGGGCGACGAGCGCCTCGGAGCCCTTCGCCTTGGTCGCTTCGTCGCCGAGATCGGCCACGAGGGACGACATGCGATCGACGCGGTAGGCCTTTTCGTTCATCAGCGCCGGAATGCCGACGACGGCGGGTGCCTTCAGCGAGCGCATGACCTGCTCAAGCCCGTAGAGCTGGGAGCTGTTGTCGATGCGGGCGTCGAAATCGGTGTTGCACCAGGCGATGAGCGCCGCTTCGAGCTTCTTGCGGCTCTCTGCGTTCGTCACGAGTTCCGCGGAGCCTTCGCCGAACAGGAGCGCGTAGGCGGTATCCTTGTACGGGATCGACGGATCGGCAGCGGCGCGGCCATCTGCCAGGCGCCCCGGCGGCGGCGCGGTGATTTTTGCCACCAATTCCGGCGTGAGCTGGTCGATCACCTTGGCGCGCGCGTCTTTGGAAAGGACGAGCAGGGCGGGGCCCCGTTCTTCCCCTTCTTCCGTCTTGTGCTTCTCGAAGAGGATCTTCTGGCCGAGGCGCGTACCGCCACGAGCCGGCATTTTCACGAGGGACAGCGCCGCTTCTTTGCGCAGTTCAATCGAGTACTTGTCGTGGACGAGCACCGCTTCGAGCTTCCCCGGCCCGTGCTCGGTCCCCTCCCAGCGATGAATGTCCGATTGCCCGACCGCGCACCCCGAAAGCAGCGGGAGTGCGGTAGCGCTCCCGATTGCGGCTGCCATGGCGATTCGGCGAATTCCCTTGCGCATCGTCATCGTCCTCGTCAGTTCCTCGCACGCCCAACCCAGCAAGCGGTGCGGTCGGGTCGTAAGTGCCGGCTTTGGGGCCGGAAACGGAGCAGCAAACGCCGAAAATCGCCGTCCGTGCCCACCCGGCGCGCCTCAACTATGGCCCCTTTCGTCATCGTGACGACGGGCACCGTAGGTTCAGAGCTTCCGGGACGGGCGATGCTACGCCGACCGCGGTCGAAACCTCAAATCTTCTTTTCGAGAGCCGTCCTGGACCGTCCTGGTTGGGGCGTGGGGGACCCGCCGGCATGCACAAAGGTTGGCCGGTCGGCCTCCGTCCGCAGATAGTTGACCGATCCCGCTCGGCCTGCGTAGGTTCCGATGTAGGACAACGTAGGCCAACAATATGGGACTTCCGCTTTTCGCCCCTCGTCGACCGCTCCCGGAAGCCGGGGTTTCGCTGCCGTCGAACATGAAGCTCCCGAAGGTGCTCGGCACCGGAGCCGACCACTACGCGCGCGGCCGGGAAATCGGGGCGCTCCTCCTCTGGACGGCGGCGCTCTTCCTCACGCTCGCGCTCGCCTCCTACGCGGGCGACGGGACCCCGCCGGCGGAAGGCGTTCCGGCGACGACCGGCGCGAATTGGGTCGGCCCCGTCGGCGAAGGGGCGGCGCGCGGGCTTGTGTCGTTGCTTGGGATCATTGCGTGGATCGTCCCGGCGGAGATC
>JAAFHJ010000438.1 GCA_013298325.1 Myxococcales bacterium
GATTGTTCACGATGCGGCGCGTTCGGAGGCGCTGCGTGCGGCCGCTCTCGAGGCGCTCGGGGAGTGCCTGATGGCGGACGACGTCGACAGTGTCCTTGATGCGGGGGCCGCATCGATCGCCCTCGCAAACGCATGCTTGCGGAGCCTCGCGGCGGCGCACCTGCGCGGGATCTTTTTGCGCGCCGCTCAGCTGCCTCGCGTGCTCGCGCTGTTCCTGCAGGAGCCGTCGTTTTCGGCGACGGAGCTGGTTCGCATCACACACACCGCGCGGGGCGCGCTCGTCGATCTGCTGCGCGAAGTCGCCCCCGAGGACGCGCGCTGGCGAAAACTCGCGGCGGTGCTCGCCCTCGTCGACGACCCTCGCGCCCCCGAACTCCTTGGAGAATTGCTGCATCGAACCGAGCAGCCGGACGTCGCGGAGGCGCTCATCACGGCGGCCGCGACCTGTGCGCCCTTCGCCAACGAAGCAGCCGTCCTCGCCTGGCTCCAACGCCTCCCGCGCTGCGTGCTCGCCACCCTGCGCGTGAAGGGGACCCAGGCATCGGTCGAGGCCCTTCTCGCCAGCGTGCGCGCCCCCGGAGGGCTCGGCAGCCTCCGCAGCGAGGCACGGTCGGTCTACTACGCGCTCGCCGAAGACAAGATGGAGGCCCACGACGAACTCCGCTACGCGCCACACGCGCCACAGACTCCTGAGTTCGCACGATTTTTCGCCTCTGCCCCTCCCGTACAGGACGAATGGTCGCCGGGCGTTGGCGTCTCGGCGCTTGAGGAGCTCGGTCGTCACGGCGAAGTTCGCCATCGGCGGATGGCCGCCGCGATCTTCCGCGCCGAGCTGTTGCGGTGCTTCGAGGAAAAGCGGCTTGGAGCGGCCGGTTCCGTGCGGCACCGCACCGACGGATCGACTCCCCTAGAGCGCTCCGTCGACGAATTGTGCGGCCACTTTGAGCGCTTCGGCGAACGCTTGATCGCGCGCGGCGCGCCCATCTACCCCTTCGCGTTGGAGGGGCCGCGAGCGCGAGAGACGGCGGGCCCACGTCGAGACGGGACGCTGTCCGGGGAAGATCTCTCCCAGCAGGTCTTGTTCGATTGGCTCGACGAGCGGCCGGAACCCTACGTCGCTCAAGGGCTCCTGGAGCGGCTCGCGACGCTGACGATTCGCGAGCCGAACCTGCGACGACTGTCCCGTTGGTGGCGCGCCGCTGAGCCGGAGACGCGCGCAGCCGCCGTGCGTGCGATTCTGGCGGCTGGCCCCGCCGGAGTGGGGTTCGCGTTCAGCCTTGGTCGGCTCGCCGACGAACCGGACCCTCGCGTGCGACGACAAGCGCTCCTCGCGATTGCCCAGCATGGCATCGTCGGTGCGGAGCCGCTGGCGCGCGAGGCCCTTTCGGATCGCAACATGAACGTGCGCCGAACTGCGGCGTTGGCGCTGGCCCGCGTCGGCAATGCGCGGAGCATTCCGGCGCTCGTGGCGCTGATCGCGCAGCACGACAACAGCGGCCTGCGCGACGACTGCCTGCGCGCCCTCGAGCATTGCGCCGGCCCCGGTCACAGTGGGCCCGCCGTCTCTCGCGACCCGGGCGGTCGCGAACGGACGGGCCCCGGTCAGATTGGGCCCGCCGTCTCTCGCGACCCGGGCGGTCGCGAACGGACGGGCCCCGGTCACAGTGGGCCCGCCGTCTCTCGCGACCCGGGCGGTCGCGAACGGACGGGCCCCACGACGGCGATCCTACTCGGCGAGTTCGCCAGGACCGACGACGACCGCACGGCGCTGCGAGTACTCGGTGCGCTGGCGCCGCGGCTCTCGATTCGCCAGGTTTTGCGGCTCTGTCGAGCGCTAGGCCGCGTGTCTCAACGGGTCCTCGCCGCCCTCGACGACGCTGAGACCTTCCCCCCCGCCGTCGTCGCCGCGGTCAACGTTCACCTCGGTCGGCCAAGCGCTTCCAACCCGCTCGAATGCGCCATAGCGCGCCTCCAGGTCGAAGGGTTCAGCGACGCGGGCGCTCGCGCGCTGTGCGTGGCGGCATCTCTGGACAGTTCGCGCACGATCGCCTGCGTCCAAGCGCACCTCCACGCCTGGCTACGGTGGGCACTGGGGCTCGAAGGCAGCGAGGCACTCCTTCCGCTGCGCCTCGCACTCCGCGCAGCGAGTGAGCCTACACTGCCGTTCGACGAACTCTTCGCGGTCGCAGGGCGCCTCGCGGCGAGTCATCCCGACGAAGTATTGCGGTGGTGCGGCTCCGTCGCGGCACGCGCCCCCACGCGCCTCCAACAGTTCGAACTTGTACGTATTCTGCGGCGGCTTCCCCTTGCTCCGCGGTCGGAGGGGCTCCTCCTTTACCGAGCCCTCGTGGCCGCCGGCGCCGTGCTGACGGCGGGGGACCTTGAACGTTGCCTCGCAGCGAGCCGCCCCGAGGACATCGCCACGATGCTCACCGACGCGTTTCACGTACGCGGCACAGCACCCACATCGAGCGGCTGGAAGGGGGACTTCGAAACGCGAGCCCCCCGCACGCCCCACGAATGGCACGTGTGGGCAAACACGGCGCATCGGGCGAGCACGTCCCAGCTCCGCGCGAGTCTCCGCGAGGTCCTCAAGGTGCGCCCGCTCGGCCTTCCTGGGGATGCCACGAGCGCGGTAGAACGGGCTCCCGACCTAGCGGGGCGTGCGCGCATCCAGCGCCTGTTCGCCGATCTGCGCGCCGAAGACCGCGCGCTGCGCGAGCGAGCGGCGACCGACTTGCTCACGGAGCCGGATGCGGCGCGCGACCTCGCAGCGCCGCTCGTGTTGCGCGCCTTTCTCCGCGGCGAAGTCACCGTGCCGTCCGGGCTCCTTGGCCTACTCGCGCCCCATCTGGACGCCTGGCCGAGCGACGCCGCGGAGGCTGCACAGGCAGGAAAGCTCGTGCCGCACCTCCCCTTTGGCCATGTGCGACGGTGGCTCCCGGAAGCGCTGCAGGCCTGGAAAGAGGGGCAGGAAAGCGCGCAAATCCTCGTCGAGGCTGCCGGTCGGCGGAACGACGGGGACCTCGCCGACTTCGCCGCGCGGCGCGTCGAGCGGGGCGAGCAGGCGTTCGCGCCGTTGCTCAGCCCCCAGGCGCGCGCAGAGGTGCTTTTTGCCTCCGAAGGCAAAGTCCGCGCAGAGGCCGACGCCCTCACCGCAAAGACCGACGTCGCCAAGCCGGCCGATCAGCGCGCGTCGACGGAACTCGCCGAAGACGCGAGCGCGGCGCGCGGCGATGCCGCGATCTTGCTGGTGAAAGAGCTCATCCGTCGCGGGCCGGCGAGCGAGCCCCACCTGCTCCGCCTGACGACGCACCTCGAATGGCGCGTGCGGAACGCGAGCCTCCGCGGGCTGTCGCAGGTTTCGAGCCGTGAAGTCTGCCTGGGCGCGGCGGCGCGAATGTTCGCAAGCGAGCACAAGGTAGCGCCCCTTCAACGGCTCGCGCGGATCGTGGCCCACGGGCGGCGCCACGAAGCGGTGCCGAAGCTCGTTTCACTGCTCTGCGCGTCCGAACCGCAGCGCGCGCTCGCCCACGAGGCGCTGCTCGCCTTCGGTCCGACGGTGGTCCCCGCCCTCGAAAAAGCCCGGCGCGGCGTGCGTCCTGACCACGTGGGCCGTCTTGAGAAAGTGATCGCCGCGCTAAGGCCGGCGGAAGGAACGTGACTCCGTCCCCTCTTCAGTCGCCGCTCTCCGTCTCGGCTACTTTCGGAAACGAAGCCGGGAAGAAATAGAGCCCAAACATGCTGGAAATGGAGAATTTTCCGGGCACGGGCGCACTAAAGTTCAATGGATCGACTTCAAAGGAAGCCTCATGTCCATTGATCTCATTGACGAGCGACCAGCGCCCTTCTGTGGCGAGCAGGACCGCCTTTGTGAGAATCAGTGGACCGTTGGTCTCCGGATGTGGCGTCGGGAGGCCTGCGAAAAAAGGCGCCTCGGAAAGATCGGTCGACTTGTCACCGATGGTCCAGATGGGGCTAAGAAACCCGTGAGCGCCTGCGATCGGAGAATTCCGTTCATCAAAGTGTGTAGTCCCGAGCTGCTCCCGCGTCGAACAGAGGGATACAAAGAGCGGAAGCACTTGAATCATCCAACGGTTCGCGCATTGCTCATGGCCGTTGGGCTGGGCGGCGACGATGCACGCTTCCAACGTCTGCGTCCCGAACTCGATAGAGGTGTGGATATGGACCTGGTTTTCTGGGCCCCTGATTTCCTGCGATCCAATAGCCAAAGAAAGCGACGGAATAAGGAGGCGGTCCGCAGACAGATTTGTGGGGATACTGTCACCATGCTCCTTGCGGATGGCCGAATCCAAGCAATGAAGAAACGCGTTCATAAATCCGTCCTCTACGGCGTATAGACTGGCATTGATTGTGCCAACGCAAGCGACGAAAAACCTTCAAGGTACCGTTGACCTGGCCCCGATCACGCGCGCCTGTACCGCATCGCGACGGCGCCGTTTGCGAGCGGTGTGACTCCGAGCAACGCGAGCTGTCGTGTGCTCGGGAGGCCGCTCTGATGCAGCGTCGGGCCGTGGCCGGCGATCCGCGGGTGCACGAGGAAGAGGTACTCGTCGATGAGATCGAGGCGGTCGAGCGCAGCGGCGAGCGTGCAGC
>JAAFHJ010000440.1 GCA_013298325.1 Myxococcales bacterium
TAGCGAAAGAGCGTCCAGTGGAGGAGATCTAAGAGGTCGCGGCTCAGGCTGCGTCCGCCCGCGATGCCCCATGCGTTGGCGTCCCAACCGTGGGCGTGGTTTCCACGGGAGACGTACGCTTCGCTGACGCCCACCTGCTTCCGAATGTCGGCGCGGCGGGTGGCCTCCTCAATCTGGCGACGAAGCTTTGCCTCCTCGTAGGCAGGCGAGGCGGCAAAGCTGAGCGCGTCGTGTAGCTCGCCACGATCAAACCACGTTCCGTGCTCGCGACAGACGTCGATCAGCACGCCCGAGCGGTGGCCGAAGTTGACGCGATTCATGCGAACGCCGCATACCGGGCACGCGAGGTACATCGCTTCGACCTCTGCGTGGTCTCCTCCGGCAGGCTCTTCGTCGGGGACGATGCCACTCTTTGCGCTTTCCACGTATTCGTCGAGCTGGCGGTGGTCGAGGAACACGCCACCGCACGAGTGGCACTCGCAGGTCCCTCCCGTGACGTAACGCCCTGTTTTTGCGGGGGGCCCAAAGGCAACGAGACGCCCGTGGCAGCGCGGACAAGGCATCCCGAAGCCATCGACCACTTGGGCTTCGGCGCCGGCCGCGCGCACGGCAGCGCTTCGATAGGGTCCCGCCTCCGGCACACCGATGGGGACCGGCTCCATGTAGCTCGCGCCACACGTGCAGCGGATCGTCGCGCCGGGAAATGCCGGCGCCAGCTTGGCGCCGCAGCGAGCACAATTCATGGCGGCAGATTGTACACCGCCGGAAGGCCCTCGCGAAACGACCAACGGCATCAACAAACGGCGTTCGCCGGGCCAAGAACGATTGACGCCCGAAGGATTTCGCGTAGGTTGCGCGCGCTTCGTTCCGAGTTGTTGGCCATTACGGCCGACGGTGCATTCGGCACGCTTGGTCCAGCGAGGCACTTTCGAGGTCCCGACGCGGATGCGTCTGCACGGGGCCCTTCACAGAAGCAGAATCCATGGCACTCACGATCGAGAGCAAGACGGAACTCGTTGAAAAGTTCCGCACCCACGAGAGCGACACCGGCTCTCCGGAAGTCCAGATCGCGCTCCTCACGGCGCGTATCACCTACCTCACCGAGCACTTCAAGACCCACGCGAAGGATCACCACTCGCGTCGCGGGCTCCTGAAGCTCGTCTCGAAGCGCCGTGGTCTCCTCAGCTACCTCAAGAAGGTCAGCCTCGATCGCTACCGCAAGGTCGTCGCGGCGCTCAACCTCCGCAAGTAAGTGCCTAGCGGGACGGTGCAAGCCGTCCCGCTTCGCTTTGTGATTCGTCCTTTTCTCTAAAACACCGCATGGTGCGTGTGTTTTCGCTCGGGACCTTTTGCTCTTCGATTTCGAAGCGGCGCCCTCCACGTCAACAGGGGCCCCTGTTGATGTGGGCCCGCCGTCTCTCGCGACGCCGCTTCCAGCAAATTCGCTGGCGGTCGCGAACGGACGGGCCCCGCTTCGAAACCGAGGAACAAGGACCGAGCCCCTCCCCCTCCCCCGCTCCGCACCTGCGGAGCCGGGGAGCGGAATCCCACGTGTGCGTCGCGGCGCCGATCGCGTCGCCGTGCATCTTCTGGAGTTTCATCGAAATGTCCTTCGTTCGCGAATCGATTCTCATCAACGGCAAGCCGCTCACCCTTGAGACCGGGCGCCTCGCCAAGCAGGCCCACGGGTCGATCTTGATCACCTACGGCGAGAGCGTGGTCCTCGTGACCGCCGTCTCCGGCGAGGAGCGTCCCGGTCTCGACTTCTTCCCGCTCACCTGCGAATACTTTGAAAAAACCTTCGCTGCCGGCAAGATTCCGGGCGGCTTTTTCAAGCGTGAAGGGCGCCAGCGCGACGAAGAAATTCTCACGTCACGCCTCATCGATCGCCCGTGCCGTCCGCTCTTTCCGGAAGGCTTCAAGAAGGACACGCAGATCATCGCGACGGTCCTCTCTTCCGACAAGGAAAACCCGACCGACGTCCTCGCTCTCTGCGGCGCCAGCGCGGCCCTCCACATCTCGGACATCCCCTGGGACGGCCCGCTCGCCGGCGTCCGCGTCTCCCGCGTCGACGGCCAGTTCATCGCCTTCCCGACGTTCGCCCAGCAGGAAAAGTCAGACCTCGACATGGTCGTCGCCTGCTCGAAGGACGCGATCGTCATGGTCGAAGGCGGCGCCGCCGAGGCCAGCGAAAAAGAAGTCATTGATGCGCTCTACTTCGCGCACAAAGCGGCTCAGCCGGTCATCGAATTGATCGAAGCGCTCCGCGGCGCCGTCGGCAAGACCAAGCGTGAGTTCGTCGCGCCGAAGCTCGACGCAGCGATCGCCAAGAAGATCGCGAAGCTCTGCGACAAGGGGATCCTCGAAGCGTCCCTCATCAAGGAAAAAGCGAAGCGTTACGCCGCCTACAAGACCGTCAAAGACGAAATGGTCGCCAAGCTTCATTCGGACTTGGGCGAGAAGTTCGCCGAGAACGAGAAGCTCATCAAAAACGAATTCGACGAGCGCAAGTACCACGTCGTTCGCGAATACGTGATGGCGAAGAACAAGCGAATCGACGGCCGCAACCCGGCCGACATTCGCGCCATCATGACGGAAGCGGGCCTCCTCCCCCGTGTGCACGGCTCCGCCCTTTTCCAGCGTGGCGAAACCCAGGCGATCGTCACGGCGACCCTCGGCACCTCGGCGGACGAGCAGAAGATCGACGGGCTCAACGGCGAGAAGTGGAAGCGCTTCCTCCTCCACTACAACTTCCCCCCCTTCTCGACCGGCGAAACCAAGCCGATGCGCGGCCCCGGCCGTCGCGAAGTCGGTCACGGAGCGCTCGCCGAGCGCGCCCTCGCCCGGATGATCCCGGGGAAAGAGTCGTTCCCGTACACGGTCCGCGTCGTCTCCGAGACCCTCGAGTCGAACGGTTCGTCGTCGATGGCGGCGGTCTGCGGCGGCACGATGGCGCTCATGGACGCCGGCGTCCCGGTGAAGTCGCCGGTCGCCGGCATCGCCATGGGCCTCATCTCCGACGGCAAGCGCTTCGCGATTCTCAGCGACATCCTTGGTGACGAAGATCACCTCGGCGACATGGACTTCAAAGTCTGTGGCACGGAAAAAGGCATCACCGCGATTCAAATGGACATCAAGATCGCCGGTCTTTCCCGCGATATCTTGACGCGCGCCCTCGACCAGGCGAAGGACGGCCGCATCCACATCCTCGGAAAGATGATGGAAACGCTCTCCACGCCGCGGACGGAGCTCTCGAAGCACGCGCCGCGCATCACCACCGTAAAGGTGAAGCCGGACCAGATTCGTCTGATCATCGGCCCCGGTGGAAAGACGATCAAGGGCATCGTCGATCAGACCGGTGTCGCGATTGATGTGGAAGACGATGGAACGGTAAACATCGCATCGAGCGACAGCGACGCCGTGAAGCGCGCCCTCGACATCATCAAGGGGCTCACCGCGGAGCCGGAAGTCGGCGCGATCTACAAGGGCACCGTCACCCGCATCACCGACTTCGGCGCCTTCGTTGAAGTTCTCCCCGGCACCGACGGCCTCCTCCACGTCTCCGAAATGGCCCACACCCGCGTCGAGCGTGTGTCGGACATCTTGAAGGAAGGGGAAACGATCGAGGTCAAGGTCCTCGAAGTCGGCCGCGACGGCAAAATCCGCCTCACGCGACGCGAACTGCTCCCCCTCCCCGAGGGCGAGGAAGGCGAACGCGCCGCCGAGCGCATGAAGGCCTCCCGCGACGGCGGCGGCGGCCGTGAGGGCGGTGGTGGCCGTGAAGGCGGCCGTGACGACCGTCCCCGCCGTGATGGACCGCGAAGCGGCCCGCCGAGCCGCGATCGTGGACCGCGCGGCCCGCGCCGCGACTGACGACCGGCAACGGTCCGAAGACTTTAGGATCCTTACGAAAGACGCCGTTCGCAACCTTGCGGACGGCGTCTTTCGTTGGAGCCTCAGAAACTTGATTCGCCCTTCGTGGGGCCGCCAAACTTCTTCGGATCGGGCGCTGGCGTGGTCCGCGGCGCTTCCGTCGAAACCGGCTTTGACTTCGGTACCGTCGCCGTAGGAACCGGCGGTGTCGGCACAGCGCTGGGGAGGGTGGCGCCACTCGCCGACGGAGCGATCGGCGGCGCAAGGCGTTCCCGGGCGCGTTTCCGTGCATTCTGCACCGGCTGCGTTCCGTCCCCGCTCGGGTCGAGGGCGCGGGCGCGATCGAGCGTCTCGATGCACCGTGTTGGATCCCCGGTCTCGCAGAGGCCAAACGCCCCGTTCCGAAGGCGCTCTGCTTCGAGGACCGGCGAGTCGGGCAGGACCGACACCGGCGCCTTTCGTGAAGCAACCACGTAAATCGCCGCGACAATTCCGAGGGCGGCGAGCAAGCCGAGTTCCGCACGCCAGTGCTCACGGAAGTGCTTCCGTAAGCGCGACACGCGCTGTCGCACGCGGGGTGCTGGTAGGTTTTCCGCCTCGGCGATCGCCTCAAGCTTCTCCCCCTCCCCTTCGCGAAGCAACCATTCCAAGGTCTTGGCCTGATCGACGCCAGGCGGAAGTCGCTCCATCGCCAACCGCAGGAGGTCGGCC
>JAAFHJ010000441.1 GCA_013298325.1 Myxococcales bacterium
ATGCGGGTATCGGTCCCGAAGTAGACGCGGGCCGTCTGTTCGGCGTCGTAGAGGCGCGCCATCGCGAGCGAAGACGCGAGCGCACCAACGAGGCAAACAAGCCAACGATATTGGGACTTTACAACGCGTACGATCGCCAGGAATACCAACGGCCAGACGACGTAAAACTGCTCCTCGATGGCGAGCGACCAGGTGTGCTCCAGGGGCGACGGCGCTGCGAAGAGGTCCCAGTAGCTGGTGCGCGCGAAGATCGCCCGCCAGTTGGTGTAGTAGCCGAGGGTCGCGAAGGCATCGCCACGGATCCGGGCGCGGTCGCTCGCGATAGCGACGAGCCCGCTCGCCCCGCCAGCGCCGCCGAGGGTGCTTACGAAATAGCGCGCGTAGAGGCCGATGGCGGGAAAGAGGGCGAGCATCGCCGGAAGCAGACGCCGCGCGCGCCGCGCCCAGAAGTCCCCAAGAGCGATGCGCCCTTTCCGCGATTGTTCGGCGACGAGGAGGCCGGTGATCAGGTAGCCGGAGAGGACGAAGAAGAGGTCGACGCCGAGGTAGCCGCCGGTGAGCCAACCGTCGAGGTGGAAGGCGACAACGCCAAGGACCGCCGCCCCGCGGAGCCCATCGAGGGCGGCGAAATGGGGGGCAGAATTCGGGCGAGGCGGAGCCGGCGCGTTCACGGGGCGGTCCTACTTCAAGAGGGGTCGTTCCGGCGCGGGAACGGCGGCGAACGAGCGGAGGCGAAAGAACGGCAGCGCTTCGCCGGGCGGAGCACAATTTGATAAGAAATTTCACGAAGGACCGCGTGGGGCGACGGGCAAAGGCGGTGCCATTCCCGAAACTTCGGTAA
This sequence comes from Myxococcales bacterium, assembly GCA_013298325.1. Classification (GTDB taxonomy): domain Bacteria; phylum Myxococcota_A; class Polyangia; order Polyangiales; family Polyangiaceae; genus JAAFHJ01. Next base: position 842 of record JAAFHJ010000441.1, read on the forward strand.
TGCGCGAAGTTCGATGATCGTTTTGCGGCACTCGTGCCACAAAAGGGGGGTTGGCCGAAGTCCAGGGACCGAAGCCCCTTCCCCTATGCGTACCCTTCTTCCGCTCTTCGCGGCACTTGGTCTCTGTCCGCTCCTTGCGGCGGCGTGCGGCTCCGACGGCGCGACCACCGACGCGAGCACCTCCGATGCGGCCAGCGCCGACGCTACCACGCGCATCGACGGCAGCTCCGACGCCGGCGCCGACGCGAACACGGAGCCGACGGTTCCGACCGCCTTCCCAACCGTCGTCGACCCGACCGGCGACTCCACCATCGCGATTCGCGGGCCTGGCGTCGCCGCGGCGACGAAGGTGCTCCTCGACGGCAACCCGCTCCCCTTCTTGGTGAGCGGAACGGCAGTGCGGACGAAGGTCGGCGTCGTCGGCGTTGGACTCCATTCGTTGGAGGTCGTGACCGCGACTGGAACGATTTCGCTTGGAAAAATTGAAGCCTGGGCACCGACCCAGCTCGCGAACAGCCACACCTTCGACGCCCGAGACAACGTCACGCCAGGCGCAAACGACGAGTTCCACCTCTGGACGCGGCTCATCGACGCGATCCCAGCGGGGCGCAACGCGTTGGGGAAGGCGGTCCCCTGGGTGCGTCGCGACGGTCCCTGCGTCGCATACCTGAAGAACACAAACAAATACTGGATGATCGGCGGCTGGAACGGCTTCGACGTCGACTCGCCGTTCCCCGGCTGGCCGAGCGTCAGCACGAATGAAGTCTGGAGTTCCTCGGACGGGGCGAACTGGGCCCTGGAACTGTTCCACCAGGCCCTCCCCGACACCGCGCCGACACGGTTTTCGCCACGCCACTATTTCGGGTGCACGCTCCTCAACGACCGCCTCTGGATGATCGGCGGTGACTACACAAACGGCATGTACGTGCCAAACGACACCCCAGGCGATCCCGACGTCTGGTCGCCGGGCACGCGCTACCACGACGACGCTTGGTCAACGACCGACGGCATCCACTGGACGAAAAGCCCCTCCCTGCTCCCGTGGGCGGTTGCGCCGGTCAACCAGCCGCGCATGCTCCACGTCGCCGGTACCTTCAAGAACAAGCTTTGGGTTTTTGGTGGCCAGAACGGCTTCGTCGGCGAAGACCCCGCAGACACTCGTTTTTACAACGACTTGTGGTCGTCGGCTGACGGCATCTCCTGGACGCGCGTCCAAGACAACGACTTCAACGAGAACCAGACGACGCGGCCGACCCCTCGCGGAATCATCAGCGATCTTGTGGAGTTCAACGGGCGGCTCTGGCTCGTCGGCGGTGGACGCTACACGGTCGATGGCTACGAGAAGTTCTTCCAGGAGGTCTGGAGCACCGATGCCGTCGACAATGGCACCGGAATTACTTGGAAGAAGCACGCCACTCCCCCGTGGATCGGGCGCCGCTACGCGACGGTGAAGGTCTTCGACGGGAAGATGTGGTTGCTCGCCGGCTACACGAACGACAGCTCGTTTAATCTACGAGAATCGTGGTTTACGACCGATGGCGAGACGTGGACCTCGGAAGCCGTGGGGGCCCTACCGTGGAACGAATCCCATGCCGACGGGGTGGCTGTCGGACCGAACGGCTTTGTGATGGCCGGTGGAAACTACACGCTCGGGAACTATTTCGACACACAGACCTGGCGGATGGACGTCGTCCACGGACCGCGCGTAAGCACCTGGAAAGAGCGAGGAACTGGGGCGCTGACTCTCCGCGCCAACGGGCCGAAGGCCCCCCTCAAGGCGGAAGGGCTCCCCGCCGAGCTCCCGTCCAGCGGCGCGACCACCCTCGACTTCAGCAATCTCGGCGGCGGCGCAGCCCTCACCTTCGACGGCCTCAGCGCGTCGCTCGACCTCCCCGCGCGCGCCCTCCAACCGGCGGGGCGCACGATCGCATGGGTCGGGCGGTCGCCGTTCGTTCCCGACGACGAAAACCACCAGCTCGTGCCCCATTCCGTGAAGAATCCGCGAGCGACCGTCCTCGGGGACAGCGAAGACGGCACCCAAGATGTGGCGTTCGGCCTCACCGACGGGGCGCTCGCTTTCACCGTGCGGAAGCCGACCGGCGAGTGGGCCCTCTCACCGTTTGGCGGCGGCTTCTCGGAAAACGCGGGAAAAATAGGCGCCTACGCGATCACGCAAGACCCAACGAGCGGGACCGTGGAGGCCTTCGCCGCCGGGAAGTCGCTCGGCAAGACGACATGGTCCTACCCGCCCAACTCCGGCTGGCGAACGATCGGCGCCGGCGCCGGTGGCTACGATCACCTCTTTGGCCAGCTCGGCGCTGTGATCGTCCTCGACCGCGTCGCCTCCGCCGACGAAATCGAGCGCCTGCATCAATGGGCCATGGCGCGCTGGAACGCCGAATAGCGCTGGTCACCCCGATAAGCGGGCGGTATTTCTCGGGGATGCACGCTTCCAAGACCTACGCGATTCTCCCCTTCTTTCTCCTTTTGGCCGCCTGCGGCGGGCGTGGGCACGCCCGTGGAGCCCATGAGGCCCACGAGGAGCGTCGCGAGCAAGCCCTCGAAACCCGTGCGGAAATTGCCGGCTTTGAAAAGCTTGGCGAGCGTATCGTCGATGGCAAGGTCGACCGCGATCGCATCGGTGTCGGGCGCGCCGACGGTCGGTTCAAGCGCGTCGCCATCGTCGTGGAGGAGAGTGCCGCGGAGCTCTTCGACGTCGAAATCACCTTCGGTGACGGCGACGTCTTCCGGGTGCCGACGCGCCTCGTCTTCGACCGCAACACGCGGTCCCGCGTCATCGACCTCCCCGGCGGCGACCGGGTGATTCGCCACGTCGACTTCAAGTACGGAAACCTCCCCGGCGGCGGGCGCGCCCACGTCGAACTCTGGGGGAAGTAAGGGACGTTACGCCGGGGTCGTCGGCGGGCGGGTGCTTCGCCAGGCCGCTTCCCAGGGCATGCCGAGGTGGGCGGCGAGCTTCGCCTCCACCCGCGCGGCGCTGACCGGACCGACGCCGCGGAACGCTTCGAAACGCTCCGGCGGGACGGCAACGAGGTCGCCGACCGTCTTCCAGCCGAGCCGCGCGGCAACCCGAAGGACTCCTGCCGCAAGGTCGAGGTCGTCAAGCGGCGCGAGGAGCAGCGGCGAAACGGGGGAAAGCGGTGCCGGCGCCGCCTCGAGGCCAAGTTCGACGCGCACCTCTTCCCAACGCCGCCCGAGCCACGCTTGAAGCCGCGCGCGGATCGCACCGAGGTCCCCGGGCTTTCCGCGCCGTTCCCGAATCGCCGCCAACACGCTCGCGGGACCTGCCGCGACCAAATCGCGAGGTGTTTTCCACCCTTGCGAACGCGCGAGCCGCCGGAAGCGTTCCGTCGGTCCGAAGACGGCGAGCGGCGCATCAAGGCGCACGTCGAGGGGGAGCGAATCACGCACCGCGTCGGCAACCGGAAAGCGAAAATCGGGGGATGTGCGAGGCATTCCGAGCGCTTATATCGGCGCCGAGCGACGGGGTCAAAGGTCGCCGCGCGGCGATTTTCGCCAAATTCCACGTGCACTGCCGCCGGAACGTGGTCACAGTGGCCGCGCTGGCGCGATCGGCGCCGGTCCCACGAAAGAACCTGATGAAGACGAAAAAGCGAAGGCCCCACGAGGCCCGCGCCCACGAGGCGCTTACGGCGATCGTGCATTGCAAAGGGGGCGCGATGAAGCACCGCCTCGAACCGAAAAAGGGGGCCCGCG
>JAAFHJ010000446.1 GCA_013298325.1 Myxococcales bacterium
CACGAAGACACGACCGGTCCCGAAATCTGGGACGACACCCAGGGGGCCGTCGATGCCTTCGTCGCCGGCGTCGGCACTGGCGGGACTCTCACCGGAGTCTCAAGATTCATTAAGAAAACGAAGGGGAAGGCGATCACTACCGTCGCGGTCGAGCCTTCGCACTCGCCGGTCATCACGCAGACTCGAGCAGGCCAGGACGTCGTACCCGGCCCGCACAAGATTCAGGGGATCGGCGCCGGTTTCGTTCCGAAGAACCTCGATCTTTCCTTGATTGATCGCGTGGAACTTGTCTCGAATGAAGAGGCGATTGCAGTCGCGCGGAGGCTGGCACGCGAAGAAGGAATCCTCTGCGGAATCTCCTGCGGCGCCGCGACCGCTGCGGCCTTGCGGCTGGCCGAAGAGCCTGCCTACGCCGGAAAGACGATCGTCGTCGTCCTTCCCGATTCGGGAGAGCGCTATCTGACGAGCGCGCTCTTCGACGGAATGTTTGACGAAGTGGTTCAGCAGCGCGCCGTTTGAGCGCCGAGCAGACGCTTCGTAAGAGTGTGGTCCTGAGGTTCTCTCCTCCCTTCGGGGCCTCGTCGTGGGTTCTCTCTTTCGTGTCGGTCGGGTGCTCTCGAAGTCGTGACTCGGCAGCGCCCGGTCTTTCGTGGTCTCTCCCCTCCTCGTGATGGATGGCGGCGTACCGGGTGGCTTTCGCCCTACGCCGCCATCCGCTTTTGGCGCACTCGGCGTCCGCGCGAGGCACGTCGCGCGCGCCTCGCATCGCGATCTGCGCTATGCCAGCCCAGGTGATGGTTCAGAAAATGCCTTCCTTTCGACCGTTGAACGACGACGGGGAGTCGCGCGCCGACCTCCGTCGCGAGCCGCCGTTGGACGCGCTCGTTGATACCCTCGTCGCTTCCTACGCGGACGACGCCTGCGGGCAGCACCTCAATCGCCGCTATCTGCCGTCGCGCGAGGAAATTGTCGCGATCTTGCAGCTGTGTTTCCAGGTTTTTTATCCCGGCTATCACGGTCGACAAGACCTTACAGACCAGAACATTCGGTTCCACGTCGGGATGCTTCTCTCGGAGCTCCGGGAGCGCCTCGGACGGCAAATTGAAATCTGTATTGCCTACGGAGACGAATGCGAGCAGTCGCGCAATGCTGCAGAATCGCGCGCAATTCCTCCGTGTTCCAAGCTCTGTTCCGAGCTTACCGGGCGTTTTTTGGAGGTTTTGCCAGAGCTTCGCGGCCGGCTCATTGAAGACGCACGCGCCGCTTACGATGGCGACCCTGCTGCCCGTTCCTACGACGAGATTGTCCTTGCGTATCCGGGGTTTCTCGCGCTCACGGTTCACCGCGTCGCCCACGAACTCTACGTGCTCGGCGTCCCGCTGATGCCGCGTATGATGGCGGAGTGGGCTCACGCGCAGACGGGGGCCGATATTCACCCCGGCGCCGAGATCGGTCCCCGCTTCTTTCTCGATCACGCGACGGGCGCCGTCGTTGGGGAGACGGCGACCATTGGTGCTGATGTTAAGCTTTATCAGGGGGTTACCTTGGGAGCGCTCTCCTTCCCGCGCGACGCACGCGGCCGCGTGATCCGCGGGACCAAACGACACCCCACCGTCGAGGACAAGGTCACCATCTACGCAAACGCTACCGTCCTCGGAGGTGCGACGGTCGTCGGGGAGGGGAGCGTCATCGGAGGGTCTGTCTTCGTGACGCGTTCGGTCCCGTCGCGTTCCCAAGTTGCATTGAAACCGCCGGAGCTTGCGACACGTAAGGTTGCAGGAAGTGACAGCGCTTCAACCATTGACAGCGACAGCTGGGTCCTCGATTTCACGATTTGATGAAGCTACCAGCCACGCCTCCTGCCTCCCCCGCCACCGGGGGAAGTACGCCCGAAATCGGGGGGCATGCTGCGCTAACTATCGAAAAACAGGTCGTTATTTTGGGCGAGCCGTCGGCCATCGGTGAATCCGGGTTACGCCCGTCGTTGCGCCCCGCTCCACGCCGCGGCCGGTTCGCTGCGCTGTTTGCCGAAGACGACGACGCAGGACCGGCCGACGCAGAAGACACCGCGGCCCAGCGAATGATCGGACCGAGTCTCGTCATCTTCGCCACCTACGGAATCATTCGTGCCGTTTCCCTGGTCGGGGAAGCCCGCCCCCTCGTCCCTGCTTCATTTCTCGCCGGTTCCTTAACTCTCTACGCGCTCGCGCTCGCTCACCGGGCCGGCTGGAGACACACCGGCACCGCAACCGTCGCGTTTGCAAGCATCGCGGTACCTCTCCTCCAGCCCCATCTCGGCACGTTCCCCTTCGCGCCGCTCTCGCTCTCGCTTCCGCCGCTTGTCGCGATTGTGTTTGCCTCCCGTCGGGCAATTGTTTTGTCGTTCCTTCTTGAAGTTGTCGCCCTCGAGCTTCGGCTTCGCGCCGGCGGACAGACGCTTCCACGCTGGTTTTTTTTGAATATTCTGGGGTTCTCCGCGGCGCTTTGGTTCGTTCGGACGGTTCTTGCCATGCAGCGTCGGGAACGCCGCGATCGCATCGAAGCGCTGCAGGAAGTGAATGCAGTGCTTCGTCAACGGGACGAACGCCTCCAAGAGACCAACGACGAGCTTCAGCGAAAGACGATCGAACTCCAGAAGGTTGAAGCCAACTTCAAACGGATGAGTGACTCGACGAACGACCTCATCAGTATCGTCGACTACCGCGGAACGTACATTTACGTCAGCCCGGGATTCCTGAGCACGAGCGCCCGTCCCGTGACAGATTTTGTCGGTCGACCGGCCTCTGAAAATCTTCATCCAGAGGACGTTCGGCGCTTTGAGGACGAGTTTCGCCGCAACCCAAAGTTTGCGGGAAAGATCCTCCATCGCTTTCGCGTCGGCGAAGGGATTTACCGATGGTTTGAATCAATGGTCACGCCTTATGAGGAGGCGAACGGCGAGAAACTTCGATTGATCGTTTCTCGCGACGTGACCGAGCGGATTGACCTTGAAGCCGAACTCCACCATGCCCAGCGAATGGAGGGAATTGGTCGGCTTGCGGGTGGTATTGCTCACGATTTCAACAATTTGGCCATGGCGATTCAGAGCTACAGTGAACTCGCTGCGAGCCGACTGCCGACCGACCATCCCGTCTACGAAGACCTCGTTGAAATTCGTCGTGCGACGGAGCGCGCCGGCTCCCTGACTCGCCAGCTGCTTGCGTTTGCGCGCAAGCAGGTACTCACCGCCAAACGAAGTTCCCCACGCGAAATTGTGGCTGGAATGGAGCGCCTTCTCCTCCGCGTGCTCCCCGCCCGTGTCTCCATGCATCTCCGGATTGACGGAACCGTTGGGGATGTTGTCGTCGACGGCGCTCAGATCGAGCAGGTGTTGATGAATTTGGCCATCAATGCCAACGACGCGATGCCCGATGGCGGAGAGCTGACCTTCTTCGTCTGTGACGAGGAGATCCTCGGCGACCAGGCGCGTCATTTGGCGATCCCCGAAGCGACGTACGTTGCATTTTCCGTGCAAGATACAGGCTTAGGGATGACCGACATCCAGAAGCAGCGTGCCTTCGAGCCGTTCTTCACCACGAAGCCGGTCGGCAAGGGGACGGGGCTCGGGCTCGCGACCTGTTATGGGATCGCCCGCCAGCACGGAGGCGCGATGCGCCTGGCGAGCACGGTCGGGGAGGGGACGACCATCACGCTGCTGCTTCCGAGGGCGCCGGCGGTCGACCCGGACGCGCCCAGTTCGGGACTCGAAAAGGCGCGCCGCTCGACGCGGCACCTGAACAGCGCACCACCCTCTCCGAAGGCGGAAATATCCCTACTTCTTGTGGAAGATGAGGATGCGGTCCGCCGCGCCTTCACACGCCAGCTCCGCGACGCCGGCTACCGAGTTGTCGCAGCGGCGTCGGGCGAAGAGGCCCTTGAGTACGTCGCGAAGGAGGATTTTGCCATCGTCGTCACCGATGTCGTCATGCCGGGCGTCGGCGGCCGCGTCGTCGTCGAGAGGCTCCAAGCCCGCTCGCCGAACGCCCGAGTCATCTTCATGAGCGGCTATGTCGACGATGAGGTCTTCCAGCGAGAGGGGATCCCTGCCGACGCCTGTTTCCTGCAGAAGCCGTTCCCCGCGGCCGTCCTGCTCCGCGCGATCCGCGACCAGCTCGCCGATGACTGACGGCCGCCTCGTGCTCGCGCAAAATCGGCAAGTGTCGATTGTGTGACCGCAGGATTTGCAGGATTGTTTCGGTGGAAAACGCGCCATTCTTCGACTACTTCGGAGCCCATGTCCGTGACCGCCCAGATCCCGACCTGCGACCTCGAAGACCTCCAATCGACCGACCCGGCCCGCGTCGCTGCCGCGTCATCCGCCATCCGCGAAGGCTTTGGCCGTTACGGCCTTGTCTATGTAAGAAACCACGGCGTAGACGCGGCCGCTCTCGACCGTTTCTACGATTCGTTCCGCGCATTTGTCGCGCTTCCGGAGGCGGCTAAGGCGCCGTACGGTCGCGGAGACCTCTGGTACCAAC
>JAAFHJ010000442.1 GCA_013298325.1 Myxococcales bacterium
TCCCGAAGGACGCGAGCTACCCGGGGCAGGAGGCGTTCACGACGAAGTACAAGGGGACCTGCGCCGAGTTCGGCGCCCACGACGTCGACGCCGGCAGCATGTGGTACTACTTCCGCCCGAAGCAGAGCGCCTGCAAGATTGACGCAGCCGAGTCGATTGTTGTGAAGGCGACCGCCGTCAAGAGCGTGGAAAATACCACCGGCAAGTACCCGGAATATGACAAGGTTTGGGAAGACGGCGTCCTTGAAGTCGTCGCGGTCTTTGGCAAATACGAAGACGGCAAGACCGTCAATTCGGACGCCGGGATCTCCGCCTACAATCGCTTCATCTCGACGTTCCGCAGCACCTACGCGAAGAACGGCGTGACGACGAAGCCGGAGGCGCTTGCCGCCGACCCCGGCGTCAACGCCCCCGACGTCGAGCTCTCGGCGACCCTCGCCAACGGCCGCAAGATCCACGCGACGGCGCTCCTGGTCGACAACGTCGCCAGCGCCGGCGCCACCTTCAACAGCCGTTACGCCGCCCTCTCCACGGAGGCCGACGTCATCATGTACAACGGCCACGCCGGCCTCGGGCAGAACGTCCGCGCCCTCGCGAGCAAGGGGCAGTGGCGCAAGGGGAAGTACGTCGTCGTCTTCATGAACGGCTGCGACACCTTCGCCTACGTCGACGGCTCCCTCGCCGAGACGCGCGCCCGCATCAATGCCGACGACCCGACCGGCACCAAGTACATGGAATTCGTGACGAATGCGATGCCCGCATTCTTCTCGTCGATGCCGGCCGCTTCGATGTCGCTCATCAACGGCCTCGCGAAGTTCGACGCGCCGATGACCTACGAGCAGATCCTGGCGAACCTCGACGACTCGCAGATCGCCACGGTGACCGGCGAGGAAGACAACGCCTTCAAGCCGGGCGCCTCGCCGAACCCGAACCCGCAGCCGACGACCTGGACCGGCGTTGACGAGAGCTTCACGCTCGCCCGCGGCGCTGAAAAGCGCTTTGAAATCGGCACCGTCCCCGCCGGCAAGTACCGCTTCGACCTCACCGGCACCGGCGACGGCGACCTCTACGTCCGCATGGGCGGCGGCCCCGTTTCGACGACCCAGTGGACCTGCCGCCCCTACAAGGGGGGCTCCGCCGAGTCCTGCGAGCTCACGGCGACCGCCGCGGCCCCCTTCTCGGTCATGGTCCGCGGCTACAAGGACGGCTCCGCAGTCCGCCTCGTCGGCAAGAAGCTCTGAGAGATAGTTCATGAAAGCACTTGTCTTTTCGGCCGCTTCGGCGGCCCTCTTTCTCGCTGCAGCCTGCTCTTCTGGCGAGCCGGCGACCACGTCGGTCGTCACCGACGGCGGCACCTCCGGGACCGACAGCGCCACCCCCGCCGATGGCGGCGTGGTGACCGACAGCGGCACCCCCGGCGTCCTCCCGACGACCTGCGACGGCGCCTGCAAAACCACCGCAGTCACCGCAAAATTCGGCGCGAAGACCGGCAAAATCACCCGCGCGTACGTCGGCTACACGGCGCCCGCGAACGGCGCCCCGGTCGCCCTTTACGTCGACTTTGACACCCAGTCCGACAAGGGCTGCCCGACCGACACCAACTCGGCCGGTGGCTTGAAGAAATTCACCATCGACCTGCCGCTACCGCTCGCCAGCAGCTACACAAAGGCGAACCCGGACGCGACCTTCGGGTTCTTCGACACCGATAGCGCCGACCCCTGGTTGACCGGCAAGCCGCTCGAGGGGGCGACCGCCTTCACGGTGACGCCGACCGCCGCCAAGCTCACCGCCGACGGCTTCATCGCCCTCGATCTCAACGCGACCTTCCCCTCGGGGACCGTCGCCGGCCACCTCTACGCGCCCCACTGCGCGATCTTCGACGCCACCCCCTGAGGCTCGTGATGCCCCCCTTTCGACCGTTCTTCCGCGCTCTTCCGCTCGTGTTCGCGACTGCGATGGTGACGGTACCGACGGTCGGCTGTGGGGGCGCAACGCCGTCGGCGGAAGTCGCTGCCGCATCGAAGAAACTCACGTTCTTCGTCGTCCCGGCCCCCGACGCGACCGCCCCCGCCGACATCGTCCGCGAGACCGTCGATGCGATGGGGGTCGCCCTCGCCAACAAGGGGCTCGTCGTCCTCCAGGAGGCGGGGCCGACCGTCGACGTCCGCGTCGCCGTCTTCGTGGCGCAGACGACCCCCGGCATGGTCCACACCTACGTCGGCGGCAAGGAGGTCCCCCGTTGGCGGGCGGTCGCCGTGCTCCTCGACCGCGAGAACCACATCATGGCCCGCTTCAGCGACGACTTCACCGCGCTGCGGGTCGACGATGGTGATGTCGCGGGGATCGCAGGGGAAATTGCCGCATCTCCGAGCCTCGCCGTCCTCGCCAAGAAGAACGCCGACGCCGCAAGCGCCGCCCTTGAGGCCGACGAAGAGGCGCTCTGGAGCCAGGTTTCGATCACCCGCTGCGAGCACGCGAAGGCAGAGAAAGACTGCGCGCCCGTTCGCGACTACCTGAAGAGCTTCCCCAACGGCACCCATGCGCCGCAAGCGCGTGCGTTGCTGCAACACCCGGAAACTCCAAAGAAATGATCAGCACCCTCTCCGGCCTCCGCATCGTGATCACCGGCGCAAACACCGGCATCGGCCGGGTGACCGCCGAAGTCCTCGCCGGAAAGGGGGCGACCTTGGTGCTCGCCGGTCGCTCCGAGGAGCGGACCGCCCCGGTCGTCGAAGCCATCACCAAGGCCGGCGGGACCGCACGCTTCATTCGCCTCGATCTGGGGGACCTGCGCCAGGTCGACGAAGTCGGGCACGCGCTCGCCGCCGGCGACGAACCGGTCGATATTCTCATCAACAACGCCGGCTTGGCTGGCGCCCGCGGCCTCACGAACGACGGCTTTGAGCTCGCCTTCGGGACGAACCACCTCGGCCATTTCCTTCTCACCGAGCACCTCCTCCCGAAGCTGCGCGCGTCGTCCTACGGCGGCCGCATCGTCAACGTCGCAAGCCGCGCCCACCTCCGCGCCGCCGGAATTCCCTGGGGGGACCTCCGTCGGTCGACCCCGTCGACGACCGGGCTCCCCGAGTATGGCGTTTCGAAGCTCGCCAACGTCCTCCACGCAAAAGACCTCGCGACGCGCCCCGAAAATGGTGGAATTCTAGCGGTTTCGCTGCATCCAGGCGTGATCGCCTCGGACGTGTGGCGGGAGGTTCCGTCGCCGCTCCGTTGGGTGATGAAGCTCTTTATGAAGAGCAACGAGGAGGGGGCCGAGACGACCCTCCACTGCGCGACCGCGCCCCGTGAGCAGCTGGAAAATGGCGGATATTACGTCGATTCCGCCCGAGGCTCCGAATCGGCCGTCGCCCGTGACGCCGCCCTTGCCGGCGAACTCCGCCGCCGCTCGGAAGAATGGCTCGCGAGCTACCGACGGTGAAAGGTCTCCGTTCCGCCGCCGCGAGGATTCGGTAGGCTGCAGCGCGATGACGCCGCCGAAGAAGGGGACCCGCGCCGCCCACCCGCCCGCCGCTGCGAAGAAGGCGGCTGCGCCAAAGACGGCTGCGAAGAAGGCGGCTGCGCCAAGAGCGGCGAAGAAGACGCCCGCCAAGAAGGCCGCAAAAGTGCCTCCTGCGGAACGAGCGCCAGAAACCGTCATGATCCTGGCGCTTTCCGGAGTTCTCGTCGCCATCGACGCAGTCTCGGGGACGCGCCTCTGGGAACACCGCACCCCCTATCCGACCCAGCACGTCCTCGTGACCGACCGTCACGTCCTCGTCGTCTACGACAAGGCGGCCGACCGGCTCGACCGCTCAAACGGCGTAATTCTCTCGCGATTTCCGCTTCCGTTCACCCCGCAGACCGTCGTCGCCGATGGGGAAGACGTCCTCTTTGCCGTCGCGAGCAACGTCCTCCGTGTCGGTCCCGATGGGAAAGTCCGCTGGCGCATCGCCGCCGAGCCAGAACCGCGCCGTGCCCTCGGCCAAATCTCCTGGATGGTGATGCGCGACGAGGAGGGCTTCGAGCGCTGGCGCACCGAGGGGGACGCGTTTTACGCCGGAAATCCGGCACAAATCGTAACGATCGCCCCGGAAGCGGCGAGCAGGTACGCGACTGCTCGTCCGCCCGGAACCGCCGGAGGCGGTGAGGAAACGGCGAGCAGGTACGCGACGGCTCGTCCGCCCGGAACCGCCGGAGGCGGTGAGGAAACGGCGAGCAGGTACGCGACCGCCCCCAAGGCGGCGGTAGGGCTCGCCTCCCGAAAAAAGCCCCGCGTCGTCCACGAAATTCCAAGGATCCGCAAATAGTTACGGCAGCGCGTGCAGGTTCTCCGTTTATTTTCTTTGCGCGCTGCGCCGTCTGGATCTAACAACACACCTCCCGACGGCGACGCGCACGAAAGTGCAAGTGGCTGAAAGGATGCCTCTTTCTGCTCTCTCAGCTTCCCGAAAGGGTCGCTAAAAAAAGAGAAAAAAGAGGTAGACGCCGAAAGGCAGCGCCGCTAGACAGCGCCTCCCGACGACGAAGCCGCGAAAGCGGCGGAGACGACGGGAAACTT
>JAAFHJ010000444.1 GCA_013298325.1 Myxococcales bacterium
ACGTTCAACGGCCAGGGGGAACTCGTGCGAATGGACTTCGCGCGCCCCAGCGCCCTTGCCGGAGCACTACGCGCCCTCCTCGATCGCGGTCATCCGCTGGAACGCGTCCTCCGGGTGTTTACGAGCAATGTCGCCAACCTTTTGCGATTGCACCAAAAAGGGCGCATTGCGGTCGGCACCGACGCCGACCTCGTCGTTCTCAGCGACGAGCACCACGTGCGCGACGTCCTTGCTGGTGGGCGCGTCGTGGTGCGGCACGGCGTGCCGACGGTGCGCGGCACCTTCGAGTGACGGCCTCGGGGGGCGAAGTAACTGCGGAACCGCTTGACGGCGACGGGCGTTTTGCGCGACGTGGGCCGACTATCCATGAGTCCTGCGAAGATCGAAGGCGACAAGAAGCGCGGTTACATCGTCCCCATCGGTGGCGCCGAGGACAAAGAAGGGAACGCCGATATCCTTCGAAAATTCCTCGAAGTCTCCGGTGGCAAGGGGGCGCGCATCGCGATCATCCCGACCGCCTCGATGCTCCCAGACACCGGCGCCCGCTACGAGAAGCTCTTCAAGAAGCTAGGGGCCGGCCACGCGCACGCCCTCCCCTACGCGAGCCGCGACGACGCCGCGAACAAAGAGTGGCTTGAGATCCTCGAAAATGCCGACGGAATCTTCATTACCGGCGGCAATCAACTCCGTTTGACGACGATCCTCGGCGGCACAAATGTCGCAAAGACGATCCGCCGTTCCAACGCCCGGGGCGTGACCGTCGGCGGAACGAGCGCCGGCGCCGCCATCTTGAGCGAGCACATGATCGCCTACGGCAAGGAGGGGAACACCCCCCACGCCGGCGAAGTGACCCTCGTCCCCGGCTTCGGGCTGACGAACCGAATCATGATCGACCAGCATTTTCGCCAGCGAGATCGCCTTGGTCGCCTCCTGACGGCGCTCGCCTACAACCCGTTCGCGGTCGGCGTCGGCCTCGACGAAGACACGGCAGCGTTTATCGACCACCACAAGCATCTGACGGTGGTCGGCGCGGGCGCCCTCACGATCCTTGATGCCTCCGAGCTCACCCACTCTTCCATCGCGGAGATCAAAGAAGGGAAGCCGGTAACCATGACAAACGTCCGTCTCCACATCATTGCCGACGGCGGTAGCTTCAATCTCGAAAGCCGAAAAGCACACGCCAAGAAAGCGTGAGTTAGTCGGCGAGATAGGCAGCGACGGGGTCGTGATCGACGTGGACGAGGAGGAGGACCAAATGCCCCTTCTCGCCACGGGCGGCGGCGACGGCGCGCTGGAGGGCGTCGACCTCGCTCGTCGCGCGGGCGAAAGCGACCGCCGGGTGATGGGCGAACTCCTTCGCGAAAAGCTCTGAAATTTCGCCAAGTTCGCGACCGCGCAAGTAGCGCTCAAGCTCACGCACGTAGACGCGATCGGGCCCCATGGCGACGATGGCGGCGGCGACCGCGGCCACATCTTCGTCGCTGCGGTCCCCCGCCAAGCCGGCGATGACCGTCAGGCCCGATGCCCCACGCAGGGCGGCGACGAGCGGAATGAGGGCGCGGACGCCGTCGGGGTTGTGGCCAAAATCGAGGAAAATGCGGGCATCCCCCTTCGCGACGAGGGTGCCGCGGCCGGGATTTTCTGCCGCCCCGAAGGTGGCGACCCCTTCGGCGATCGCGGATGACGGGAGGCCGAGCGCGCGCGACGCCGCGACGACGCCGAGGACGTTCTCGACGTTGTAGCGGGCGGCACCGCCGAAGGTGATCGGCGCCAAAGAATCGGCAAAGAGCAGCTCTTCGGCAGCGCCAGAACCGGCATAGACGGCCCCATCGCGAGCGACGACGAAGCGCCCGCCAGCCTCACGATGGGCGGCGACCGCGCGTTCGCTCTCCGCGACGCGTTCCGCGTCCACTCCCGAGAAATCGGCAAAGAGAACGAGCGTTTCGGGAGCTCCCCACGGTCGTTTTGCTGCGAGCGCGAGGAGCACAGGGTCGGCGCCGTTCACGACGACGCACTTCGCGCCATCGGCGATGACCGCCTTCGCCTCCGCCATCTGCGGCACATCTTCAATGCCGTAATCGCCGAGATGATCACCGGATACATTGGTAAGAAGTGCGACGTCGCAGGCGGCGAGCGCCAACCCCCGCCGGAGGATCCCGCCACGGGCCGTCTCGAGGACGGCAAAGTCGACGGCCCGATTTCGAAGCACTTCTCGGGCAGCGGCGGGGCCGGTCCAGTCCCCTTTTTCCTGGAGGACGCCACCAACGAGCACACCGTCTGTCGAGGTCGCCCCGACGGTAAACCCTGCTTTTCCAGCAACATGGGCGAGGAGCCGCGACGAGGTCGTCTTCCCGTTTGTGCCGGTGATGAGCGCAATCGGGATCGTCCCGGCCGCCGTCCAAGTGGGCCCGCCGTCGACCGGAGGGATCTCAGTACGTGCATAATACACAGAATGCACGCCGAGCCCGACGGAGACGCCGTCGTCGTCGGCAAGGACCGGAACCCCGCGCGCGGCGCCAGCGGCGAGGAACTCAAGCAGAGCGGGGCACGCCTCGGCGGCAAACTGGGCGACGATGCGCGAAATCGCTTCGTCCTCAAGGGCCGGGTTAGGCGCATCCGAGGCTGCAATGGCAGCCAATTCGGCCACTTCGGTGTACGCGAGCATCACGTCGAAGGGGGCCTCAAAGGCGAAAACGGCTCCTCCGGTGTGCACGCGAACGCGGTCGCCGGAGGGCGCTGGTACCGGAACTCCGACCCGTCCACAAACGCGCACAAGTTCGCTCCGGTAGCGGCGCTCGGCGTCCGGCGCCTCTCCGGGGGCGAGGGCAACCTCGACGACGACGAGCGGCGTCTTTGTGAGGAGATTCGGGCCGGTCAGGCGCCGAGCATCGAGGTAGCGCATCGAACTGCTCTACCATTTCGGACGCGTGTGTTGAGAACTCCGCGCCGTCTCCCGCTTCGCGGACGGACGCGTGTGTTGAGAACTCCGCGCCGTCTCCCGCTTCGCGGACGGACGCGTGTGTTGAGAACTCCGCGCCGTCTCCCGCTTCGCGGACGGACGCGTTCAGGGCGTGTTCACGCAGCGCTCCGCCGGCTTGAGGGCGCAGGTTGTCGCCGGCATCGGTTTGCCGCCGAGGCGGTCGCTGAGAAAATCGAACCACGTATCCAGCGCGTACGAGAGCGGCTTCGTGTGTGTGGCGCCGGCGCACTCCAGATACTGCAACGAATACCCTTGGTTGCAGAGCTGGGTAAAGGCGTTGCGCTCGATGGAAGTGAGGACGAGTGTGTCATTCTCGGCGGTGAGGAAGAGCGTCGGCGCCGTCGTGACCTTCGGGATCGACGTCCGCGCGAGCGTATTCTCACGGACGTAGCAATCGATCGGGGCAAGGCCGGCAAAGCCAGTCGTTCGCGCAGCGATGACCGCGGGCGTGAAGACCTGGTCCCGCGTCGCGCTATCGAGGAGTTCGAGCTTGCAGTCGGTCGGCAGCGCCGCCGTCAGCGAGCGATTGAAGGGCGGGAGGAATGCCTGATCGGGCCCCTGCAAGTTCCTGGAATACCAGTAATTTGATGCCATCAAGAAGTAGGCAATGTTGTCGGTCGCCGGGCCATCGGCGTCGAGGGCGTGCGTGGCGTGGGCGGTGAGGTCGGTCGGAGGGACGTCCCAGACGGCGCCAGCGATGGGGAGCTCCGGGGCGTAGTGGGGGCCGAGCCGGTCGACGAAGGCGGCCGCATGCCCCCCCTGGGATCCGCCGACGACGACGAGCTTCCCCGGCACCGCGCTCTCCCCGGCGAGCATCGTCTTCGCTGCACGCACCATGTCGAGGGAGGCGATCGCGGTCGGCTCGCCGACGAGATAGGGGTGCACCGGGATCGTCGACGGCGGCCCGAATCCTTTGAGCCCCAAGTAATCGGGCGCGACAACAATGTAGCCGAAAGAGGCAAAGAGCGAGAGCAGCGTCGGCAGATCTTGGGTGAATGCATCGACGGGATTCGAGGTCCCCGCCGCGGTACGCGTCGGCGCACATCCGTCAGCAAAACCGGTCGTTCCGTGGAGCAAAAGCATGACAGGCGTGTCGCCGGTGCGATTCGTCGGGTAGGCGACAGCCCCCGTCGCTTCTGCAAGAGATCCACGATCTTGGGTATTGTAGCGAATGACGTCAACCTTCACGTCGTGCTTCGGAAGACGGCTCGTCTTAAACGTTCCATCGCTCCGAAGTTTGGCAAGAATGAGGGTCAAATCGAGCTGGGTATGTCGCGTGACATTCTTTCGTTCGACGACGCCCCCCACCTGGGAAGCCGGCAGCCACTGATAGGGGGCACCGCCGCACAGAAAGATCGGCGGACCGGCAGGACCTGCGTCTGCCGTGCCGTCGGCCTGGGCATCGACGGGCGCGGCATCGCTGCGATCGCTTCCGCTATCGATCGCCCCATCGCGGACGGCGCCATCGCCGGAACCATCTACCCCGCCAGCATCGACGGGCGGTTCCGTAGGCGCGTCGTTGGCAAGGCCGCAGGCGGCAAGCCCCCCGACGACC
>JAAFHJ010000448.1 GCA_013298325.1 Myxococcales bacterium
GACCGCCAGCAAATTCCCTGACGGAGGGGTCGCGAGAGACGGCGGGCCCGATGCGACAGGGGCCCGTCCGTTCGCGAGAGACGGCGAATTGGCTGGCAACCGGATCGCCCCCCAGCTCCTCGATCTCGATCCGGTCCCCGCCGCGCGCCGCCAGCACCTCGGCGTCGTCACCGAGGAGATCTTCGGCCCTGTCGTCGTCGTCGAGCGCTACCGGGATTTCACCGACGCGATCGCTCGCGTTAACGCCTCCCGCTACGGGCTCCAGGCGGCGGTCTTTACCGATTCCAATACGCGAATTTACGAAGCGATTCGGGATCTTCATGTCGGTGGCGTCGTCGTGAACGATGCCCCGTCGCTCCGCCTCGACGGCATGCCCTACGGCGGCGTGAAGGACTCGGGCCTCGGCCGGGAAGGGGTGCGCGCCGCGGCCCTTGAGATGACCGAAACGAAGATGGTCCTGTTTCGACGACGCTGAACGAATTCGTCGCTACACGCCGCCGGTCCGTCCGTACGTGGGGATGAACTCCCACTATCTTCGCGTACTTCCCCTTCTTTTGCTCGTCGCTTGCGGCCCCTACGTCGGTCCGCTCCCGCTCGGCTTCCACGGCAACGCGCAGAGTTACCGCAGTGAAAGTGGCCCCAACGGCGCTCGGACGACCCAACAGCAGGCGTCGGTCGGACCCAACGGCGCGAATGCCAGCCGGACCTCCCTCGAAAGCACCATGGAGAGCGGCCCGTCGACCTCGGCATCCCACGATCTCCTCGCCGTCGACAACGCCCCCGAACCGGCGCCAGCGCCGGCGCCACCTGCGAACACCGCCACCAGCACCAGCACGATCCGCTGTTGCGTCAACAAGGCCTATTACACCTGCCCCGACGGCGCTGCGGCCGGTCGCTGCTTGGGGAACCCGGGGGCGCTCATGAACTGCGCGATGAGCTGCAGCGGTGGCGATTGCCAGCAGCAGTGCATCGCCTCCCACGGGCCGAAACCGAGCGGAAGCGGCTGCCAGCGCGATCCCGGCCGCGACGGCGACTGCCGCTAAAGGCTTTTCTTCCGCGCTTCCGAGAGGTTCGGATGGGCGATGAGCAGAGCCCGGATCGTCGGATTCGTACGCGCACTCGGGAGGCCGGCGAGGTGGGTCACCAGGCTCGGCGGCGCCCCCGGGAAGCGGGCGAGGTTCGCAAGGAGCGTGAGCGAGAGCCCGGTCTGCATCGTGAGGAGCTGGCTCGTCCGGGCGTCGAGGGCGATGCCGCCGAGCAGGGTGAGCGCGGCCCCTTCGGTCGCGAGGATCGTCGCGGCGCGCTCATCGCCGCCACGCAAGCGAAAGAGCTCACGAAAACGGTTGCGCACGATCGCCTTCGTGCGCTCGGGGGCGCGGGCGTCGGTCGTCCACGGATAGGCGTCCACGAGAGGCCGCGTGACGAGGAGCGCGTCGATGGCCGCTTCCGAGGTGTTCGGATTGGCGAAGAGGGCGTCGCGTACTTCCGCGTCCTCGCCAAACACCGGGTTTCGCGCGATCGCCTCAAGCCCCTCTTTGCTTCCGTGGCTCCGGGCGGCGATCCGCGCGTGCTCAACGCCAAAATAGGGGTGCGCAAGCAACGCCCGAAGGATCTGCGGGTTGCCGTCGAAGCTCAGCGCGAGGAGGGTGTCGCTCGCCCCTTCCTGGGCATAGTGGAGGCGCTCCGGGAGCGGCAACTGAGCGTATTCCGTCACATAAAGCGCGTGGGCAGCGCGCATTTGCACCGAGCTCAATGCCGCCATCGTCTCCGGTGGGAGATCGCCCTCCTCGATGTGCGGCGGCGGGAGCGTCGGCCGATCGGCCTCGGGGACGATCTCGACCTCGTCGTCGATCACAAGCTCGCCACCGAGCGACACCGGCGGTGGGATCGACGTGATCCGATCGTCGGTCGTCGGCAGCTCGATCTCTTCCGCCTCCATCGGTTGCGTGAGCTTGGCGAGCTCCTTCGCAAGATCGAAGTTCGAGAGCGTCGGCCGCTCGAGGGGGCGCATCGGCCGGCCCGGCCCCGTCGTGACCTTAGACGGCGTTGTTGCAGCAGGAGCGCCGGAAGTGATGGCCGGCATGCCCATTCGCGAAAGCGGCGCCGGCGCCCGCGGGCCGGAGTCTCGGGGCACGTAAGTTTGCGCCGCCTCCCCGACGGTCGCGAGCGGAAACTCCCCGCCGAGCCACGGGACCGCGCCGTCGTCGTCGGCCGCCTGCTCAGCAACGACCAGCCCGAGCTGCTCCAGGCGCGTGAGTACGAAGTAGACCTCGCTCAGCGACAAATTGGCCAAGACGGCGAGTTCGTCTTCGCCCACGCCCGGCTGAACTTCATCCAAGACGAGCTGCTCGTCTTCGGTGAGGCTTTTCGGCGGTGGCAACGCACCAGTACGAGCAAACGAGCGGGCCATGAACCGATGGGGGCGAAAACGCGAAAGAGGGACTTGTGGTCCTACTCGGAGTGCTGCTTTTTTGCCAGTTTTTGACCGGAATTTAGCTGTTCGGGAGTTGCGCCGTCGCAACAGACTCGCCGTCCGGCCGTCGGGCGAGGCCCTCCGCTTCTGGGGCGGCGTCCTTCGGAAGATCGGGCTCGACGAAGCACCAGCGGACTTCGGGGCGCGCGGCCCGCAGCAGCTCTTCGAAACGATTGATCTTGTGGCAGACGTCCTCGGCGCTCAGCCCCTCGACGAAGGAGACCTTCACCGCGACAAGCACCTCACCAGCCCCCTGCTGGACGGTCCGAAGGTTCAAAATACGGGAAATCTCCGGCACCTTTCCGACGGCCGTCCGGACCGCCGCCTCGACCTCGAAATCGGCCGACTCGCCAAGGAGCAGCGACTGGACCTCCATCGCGAGGAACATCGCGACGCCAACGAGCACAAGTCCGACGAGCGTTGAACCAATGCCGTCCCAGATCCCGTTTCCGGTGATCCACGAGAGCGTCAATGCAAAGAGCGCAAAAACGAGCCCGAGGACTGCGGCGGCGTTCTCCCCGAAGACGACAATAAGATCAACGTCTTTGCTCGCGCGCAAGAACTCGACAAACGGGACGGAGCCCCGTCGCTTGTCGATCTCTTTGATGTTTGAAAACGTCGCCGAACCTTCGAGCCCGAGCGAGACGAGGAGCACCAGCAAGCCGACGAGCGGCTTCTCAACCGCCTCCGGCTCGCGAATCTTGTGAATTCCCTCGTAAATCGAGAAGACGCCGCCGCCGACGAAGAGCATCAGCGCCACAAGAAACGACCAAAAATAGAGGGCGCGCCCGTAGCCCAGCGGGTGGGAGGCGTCGGCGGGGCGCTGGGCCTGGCGGACGCCGACAAGCAGAAGCACCTGGTTTCCGCAGTCGGAGAAGGAATGGAGCGCCTCCGCCAGCATGGCGCCGCTCTTGGTCATCACGGCTGCGATCGCCTTCACGATGGCGATCGCGACGTTGACGAGGAGGGACTGAATAATGTGCTTTGTCCCCGCTTCCGGTGCGCTCATGGCCGGCACTCTACGTCGGATCCCGCGCAAAATGTGCAATGTTCCCGATCTTGGCGGCTCGTCCTTTCCTTGGGGGAAATCGCTGCTATCCTCGTGCGCATGTTCCGTCGCATCACCTCGGTCGTCGTCGTAGGCTCCGCACTCGTCGTCCTTGCCGTCGCCGCACCGACGCCGGCCGAAGCGAAAAAGAGCGATGACTGCCAGATGAGCTGCACCGTCGATTCCACGAAGGAAATCGGCAAATGTTCCGACGACTTCACGAAGTGCGTCGTTTCGTGCCCGCCTTGCAAGGGCCGCAAGTGTGACGACGCCTGCCGCACCAAGTGCACGAAAGGCCTCGACACCTGCATGGCGCCGACGAAGCGCAAGGTCAAAGAGTGCATCGACGCCTGCCAGGAGAAGTGAGCCGCCGCTCAACACACAAACGAAAGAGGGGGAATCGCTTCCCCCTCTTCTTCGTTTGTGGCACCGCGTTCCCGACTCGCCCGTCCTCCGTGGCGCTCAGCGCTCGCGGAGGGTGACTCGGTTTCGCCCCGAGCGCTTCGACTCGTAGAGGGCCTCGTCGGCGAAAGAAATCAGCTCGACCGACGACGTCGGCGCCGTCTCCGGCATCCCAGCAACGCCGCAGCTGATCGTGATCGGCATGCGCGCCCCCTGCCAATCGAAGACGGTCGCCTCGACGGCGGCGCGCAAACGATCGGCGAGGATCGCCGCATTGGCGGCCGGCGTCCCCCGGCAGATAATCCCAAATTCTTCGCCACCATAGCGGGCGAAGACGTCTTCGTTCCGCAGCATCGTGTGTGACACCTGCGAGACGCCGACCAGCGCCGCGTCGCCGGCGAGGTGGCCGAAGCCGTCGTTGACCTTCTTGAAGAAGTCGATGTCGAACATCACGAGCGAAAGTGACGACCGGTGGCGCTGGGCGAAGCTGAACTCGGTCTCGATGCGATCGAGGAAGTACTTCTTGTTAAACGCCTTCGTGAGGCCGTCGCGGAGCGCC
>JAAFHJ010000445.1 GCA_013298325.1 Myxococcales bacterium
ATCGTGTTGAAGGTGCAGAGGACGAGGGGGAATTTCTTCCGGAGTTTCGTCGTCCGCATGTCCCCTTCGCGGAGGGTGATCCGCGATTGAACCTCGGCAGGCTCTTTCGCGAGGCGTTCACGGAAGTCGTCGAGCATCGGTCGGGAGGCGTCGATGCCGGTGACCGGGATCCCGTGGCGGGCGATCGGGAGGGCGATGCGGCCATTGCCGGTGCCGTATTCGAGGACTTCGCCCCCCAATTGGACAGCAAGATCGACGTAGTAGGCGACGTCCTCCAGGCGCCCGGCGTAGGTCTTCGTGTAATAGGCGGCGTCCGAGTAGTGCTCGGAGCTCCCCGGGGAAATCGGGGCAAACGGGGATTTTTGAGACGGCATCGCAGCGCTCCAAAAAGCGAAAAGCCCCCAGGCCGAGGGCCGAGAGCTTTCGTAGTCGAACCGGGCGGGGGTGCGCCTCAGATAAGGTTCGCCTTCTTCTGACCGACGAGCCATTCGGTGATCGCGGCGTCGCTGGGGCGGTCGTAGTGGACCTTGCCGGCGGCAATTTCGCGAAGCGCCGTGACGGCCGCCTTGTTCTTCGAGGGGACGAGCGGAGCCTGCCCCTTCATGAGCTGGCGTGCGCGCTGCGCCGCAAGCACGACGAGGGCGAAGCGGTTGTCTTCACGTTCCAGGCAATCTTCGACGGTGACGCGGGCCATAACGCTCCTGTGGGAAGCCGCCGGCCGAGAGCCAGACGGGTCGATGGATCCGGCGGGACCGGAACATCGCTAGGGAGGGTCGTCTGTAGAGAGATCTCGCAAAAGATGCAAGTGATCGTCCGCGGGGGCGGTGCCTCCGTTCACCGCGGCGGAATTCCTCCACGAAGAAGACCGCCGGCGCCGAGCCCCAAGGGGTCGGCCTACCGGCTTGCAAGCCGTCTTGAGAACCCCCAAGGGGTCGGCCTACCGGCTTGCAAGCCGCCCCGGAGATCTCGTGATCTTCGGGCGTTTTTCGTGCCGGCGCGCGACCGCCGCAGACCGCGAGCACCGATCCGGTGCGGTGACGGAACCGGTGAAAACTTCAGTCCCTTCGGGTGCCCGCGTCGTTGGCCGAGGCCGCTTCTTCGCAGTTGCTGTAGGCGGACTTTTGGCTGGCGCAGCCGGGGCTGTCGTCGTCCAACTCGCCGGCCGCGCTGCAGGTCGCCTTGGCGCTCACGAGGCAGTCGATGAAGGTCTTGAGGGGGGTGGCACAGCCCGCCCCCACCTCCGCGGCGATCTCCGGGCACTCGGCCTTCTTGGAGGCGCTGCCGCAGTAGTCGGCGCTCTTTTCGCAGGCTGCGAGCGCTTCGCCGGTCGTGCTGCTGCCGCCACCACTACCGCCCGAGCAGGCGGCAACAACGGTGACGGCGAGGGCGGCGAGAACAAAAGCTAGTTTAGGGCGGGACATGACGCGCGCGTTAGCACGGAGTGTCGCCAAGTGACAGGTTCGCCCTTTCCGTTGCCGGGGAAAGGCTCGCAACGGGTCGAAAGCCACTACGTAAGGGTGGACCGAACACACCGACCCCGCGGCGGGCAGGACGCTAAGGAAATGGGCCTGCCGTCTCTCGCGCCGCCGCTTCCAGCAATTTCGCTGGCGGCCGCGAACGGACGGGCCCCGATCGTTGGAACACCAACGAGAATCCGGATGCTCCCCTCTTCCCCGCGTCGTTTCTGCCCTTTCCGGTTCGCGGCGCCCCTCGCGCTTGCGGGCACCATTGCTGGCGTCGCCGCGTGCGGACGGCCCCGGGCGACCATCCTCGAAGACCGGGGGCGTCCGTCGGCGTCGACCAGCGAATTTGCTGGCCGCGGCGACGCCGGAGACGGCGCGCCCACTTCAACGGGGCCCGAGGGCAGCACGCCGCCGGCGACCTCGGACGGCGGCGCGCTCGCGAGCGGCACGCCGTGCAACGTCGCCAAAGACTGCACGAGCGGGGTCTGCACCGGCGGAAGGTGCGCCGCCCCGTCCTGCAACGACGGCGTGAAAAATGGCGCCGAAACCGACGTCGACTGCGGCGGAGTCACCTGCAACGCCGCCCAAAAGAGGTGCGGCGGCGGAAAGGCGTGCGCCACCGCGGCCGACTGCGCGTCCGGCCATCGCTGCGACGCAGGGACCTGTGCGGCCCCCCAGGAGCGCCTGCCCTCGGCGCCGGGGACCGTGCGAGTCATCCCTAGCGGATTGTGGGGCGTGCGTTCCCGTCCTGACGGCGCTACTCGCGGACGAGCCCCGCGAAATCGCTGAGAGATACGGCGCGGTTGAGGAGCATTCGCTTCGTCGCTTCGGCGGCGAGGCGGTCCTCGGGGGCGAGGCGGCGGAGGTCGTCGATGGCGGCGGCGAGGGGGTCGCGATCGGCGAGCGCCGCGAGGAGCAGGAGGCGCGCGCGGAGGAGGCGCTGGGCGACGCGCGTCGCCTCTTCGTCGTGGGAATCGTGGAGGGCGGCGGCGGCCGTCTCGCGGATCGGGAGGAAGGCGCGGGCGGCGGAGAGGCGGTCCGAAGGGCCTCGCGGCTCGGGGGCGATGAGGGCGATCGGTCCCCCGGGGACGAGGGTCCGCAGGCTCTTCGGATCGAGGAAATTGCCCCGCAGCGACGCGATCGGACGGACGGTCGCGAGCTCGCTCTCGGTGCGCGCAGCGACGAACCCCTGGAGCACCACGTTGCCGAGGAGGGCGGTCCGCAGGTGGGGTGCGGTCCCTTCGGTGCCGGCGGCCCAGCGCGTCGCCCGGCGGCCGCCGAGGGCGCGGAGCGGGAGGACGATGAGGTCGTGACCGAGCTCCCCGCGGAGCCTTGAGGCGGCGAGGAAGCGGTCGGTCGGGGCGTCGTCGCCGAGGAGGAGCGTGCCGGTCGGGACCGGGGCGGCGAGCAGGAGGCCGACGGCGGTGCGGGCGCGGGCGCCGTCTTTTTCCACGGTCCGGTCGATGTCGCGCACGATGACCGCGAGGAGCAGGAGCGCGAAGGCGAGGCGGGTGGCGTCGGCCCAACGGACGCCGGTGCTCCGGACGAGGTCGCCCAGCGTGACGATCCCGAGGCCGATAAACGGCGCGAGGAGCGCGATCGGCGCGAGGGCGAGGCCGGAGAGGGCCGGGATCGGCGCAAAGCGCGGGGCGGCGAAGGTGATCACCGCCAGCGCAACGACCGCCTGCGCACACCGACGCGGGGCCTCACGGCCGGCTGCAGCGACAGGGCGAGCGGCGGCGATCAAACCAAGCAGGGCGAGCGGGAGCGGGAGGAGGCCGAGCGGGAGGAGCGTCGGGAGCGGGGCGTCGAAGGGGCGGCGGCCGCCAAAGACGTGCCGGAAGAGATCCTCCCCCTCGGCGCCAAAGGGGGACGGGATCCCGACGATCAGGGCGGCGATCAGCGGCGCCCCGAAGCAGGCAGCGGCGCGGAGGAGCGTCTCCGTCGGGGGGATTGTTCTTGGATGTTCCCGGGTTGCGAGCACCAAGCCGACGGCAAGCAGGCCGAGGACCGGTTCGTGGCCGAGGAGCAGCGCCGCGATCGGGAGGGCGCGGCCGTGGTCGTTGGCGGCGCAGGCGGCGACGGTCGCCGTGAGCAGGAGCAGGGAAAAGACCGCGAAGGACCCGCCGACGGTCGCCGGGAAGAGGGCCGGCGCAAAGGCGGCAAACGCCCCGGCGAGCACCATCGGCACCACGACCGGGCGGCTTTTGTCAGTAGGTGCCTGCGCATGGAGCAACGTTGCGGCGCCGAGGGCGACCTCGCGGGCGAACAGGGCGAGGGCGCCGACGGCGACAAACGCGAGTCGTTGGGAGACGTTGCCGAGGGGGAGCGCCGCCGCGAGGGGGCCTAAGACCGTCTCCAGGGCGAAGGTCGGCACCGGTCCACCGCCGCCGAGCGCACGGATCGCCGCACCATCGCCGGCCACGGTGCCGCCGACCGTGACGAGCGCGCCGCCCACCGCAGCGACGACCCCCGCCAAAAGGGCTGCTACGCGTCCACCCACGTGTGAGGAACCGGCACGCACCAATGTATCCTCTGCGACCATCGCCGGGCCCCTCGACCACGACCTCCCGGCAGCGGCCAACAATGAGGCGATCTCCCGGTTCCCAGCGGCGCGGAATTGGGGCTAAGAACCGCCCTCGCCATGGCGAAATTCATCGATGACGTGAAGCGGACTCACTCCTGCGGCCAGCTGCGAGCCACCGACCTCGACCAGGAAGTGGTCCTCTTTGGGTGGGTGCAGAGCGCCCGTAACCTCGGCGGCTGCATGTTCGTCGACCTCCGCGATCGCGACGGGGTCACCCAGGTCGTCTTCGACAGCCACGTGGTCAACGAGCTTGAAAAAGCAGGCAAAGTCGCTGCCGGCGTCGTCGATGGCGCCGCCCTCCTCGAGCGGGCGAGCAAGCTGAAGAGCGAGTGGGTCGTCGGCATCCGCGGCATCGTCGCGACCCGCGGCAAGAACGCGACCGACAAGATCCCGACCGGCGCCATCGAAATTCACGCCATCGAGCTGGAGGTCTTCAATCAGGCCGACACGCCCCCCTTCGAGATCAAAGATCA
>JAAFHJ010000447.1 GCA_013298325.1 Myxococcales bacterium
AGGGAGCGGCTGCGTGCTTCGCTGGAGTCGTAGGGGGGGACGGTGACGTTGAAGACGGTCTCGCCGCGGCTACGGAGGTCGTCGACGACGTCCCCCCAATACTGGATCGTCGCTCCGAGGGGGCGTAACGTGTCGAAGCCGGCCATTCCATGAACGAATACAATGGGGTAGGGGGCGCCGCGCATCGTTGCTTGTGCGTCGCTCGATCCGCTGGAAGCGTCGTTTTCGATGGCGGAATCGGCGCCGTTTGCGCCGCCGTCCGTGGCCGGGCCGCTGGCGTCGGCGGTCGGAATCGGGGCGCCGCCGACGTCCCCGCCGCATCCGGCGACGGCGAGCGCAAGCAACAAGGGACCGGCATGGCGGAGGGGCGACATCGCGCGGCAAGCTACACGGCCTGGCGGGCGGTGCCAGCGGGATCCGCCAGGCTTTTTGGCGACCTTGCGGTCAGGCGGGCGCGCCGTCTGGCGAAGTGGGTCCTGTCGAAGCAAGCGCTGTCGTCCGCGCCTCCTCAAGGGCGGCGAGAAGGTCCTCGCGTTGGCGGCGGAGCGTCGCCATTTCTTCGGGAGTGACGAGCGGAACCAGCCCGCCGCCGTGGGCGTCGGCACGGTCGATCCAGCGGAGCGCGGCGAAGGGGGAGCCCCAGATCACCGCGATGGCGATCGGGAGGAGAGGTCCCTCAAAGAGGCGCGTGGCGATGGCGGTGAGGACGAGCGCCCACAGCGGGAAAATAAGCAGGCCGACGCCCAGTTTGTAGGTCGATTTGACGTCGTCGGTCCCCTTTGCCCAGCGCGCGATCAAACGCGGAAGTGGGTAGGGAATCAAATAGAGGACCGACGCAACAAGCGCGAAGGGGGCAAGGAGAAAGTGCCCCAACCGCCGTAACAGGTCTACGGAGGCGCCTGAGGCACCGCGACGGACGTCGGCATCGCGCACGTGGAGGGCATCGAGGGCCTCGCGATAGGCGGAGACAGCGGCGCGGAGGCGGTCGGTCCGCGGACCATCGAGGGCGGCGAGCGCGTCGCGAGCGGCGGCGACCTGCTTTGCGAGAGGCATCAACGTCCCCAACGGAACCTCGGCCGACGCGTTTGTCTCCGCCCGGCGAGACGGATCGGAGAACCCGTGAGAATCGGCATAGAGTTCGGCAACCTGCAGCAAGAGTCGACGCTCTTCCCACGTCGGTGCATCGAGATACAGGGCGTCCAAATCGGCTTTGATTTGTGCCGTGATAGCTGGAACGAGCGCGTCGCCAACCTCCCGATGGTCCCGTAAGAAGCGTGGCGGACCAAAGAGTAGGAAGGCGCGGCTGCGGAACACATCGCGGGCATCAAAATCGACGGCGACCGCCTGATAGCTGAGCTCGGCCTCCCGGGAACGTTGATCGAGGGCGATCGCATTCGCGCGAACAAGCATCCGAGCCGCCCCCGTCTTCAACTTCGCGATGTGGGGATCGTTGTGGGAAATCCCCTCGGGAAAGATGAGCATGTTCCCGCCGTGGACGAGATGCTTTCCGACGGCATCAAACATAGCGTCATTGTCGATTTTTCCGTCGCTCGTGTCCTGCTTCCGGGCGACGGGGACCGCTTCTGCGATTTCAAGCAGGGCACGAAGTCCAGGAATTTTCCAGAGGGTGCTCTTCGCGATCGGTGAAACGGGACAACCGATCGCGGTGATCACCAGCAAAGGATCGACGAGTCCGTTGTGGTGGTTTCCGCAGAAGATTCGACCACCGATGTTCGGAGAAGGGACGTCTCCCCCGACGTCGACAGCGCGAAAGTATAGGGAGACAACGCGTCGAAAAAATGCGCGAACTCCCCGTTTGACGACCGTTTCAGTAGGGCGCTTGGAGGGGGACACGGCAAGCGCTTC
Source organism: Myxococcales bacterium (assembly GCA_013298325.1). Classification (GTDB taxonomy): domain Bacteria; phylum Myxococcota_A; class Polyangia; order Polyangiales; family Polyangiaceae; genus JAAFHJ01. The sequence goes on from JAAFHJ010000447.1 coordinate 1,867, forward strand.
GTCGCGCGGTCGGGGCATCCCGCGGATACTGCACCGAATGGCGGATGCTGTCAGCTGCTCGTCCGCCCGGAACCGCCGGCGGCCGTGAGGAACCCGGAACCGCCGGCGGCGGTGAGGAACCGGCGAGCACGAATGGAGCTGCTCGTCCGCCCGGAACCGCCGGCGGCGGTGAGGAACCCGGAACCGCCGGCGGCGGTGAGGAACCGGCGAGCACGAATGGAGCTGCTCGTCCGCCCGGAACCGCCGCACGGTTCGCAGCCGGCACCATTCGCGCGCCGGCGTCAAAAAAAACGCTTCTTTACGGGAAGGAAACGGAAGACGGCGGCCCCACTCACGGTACTTTCCGCACCGTGAACACCGAACGCAGATCCCGACTCGCGGTCTTCGGAGCGCTCCTTCTTGGTGGGTGCGGTGGCGGTACGCCGCCGGCGACGTCGCCCCCTCCGCCGGCCCCAAGTGCGGCCGCCCCGACCGCGCCCCCCCTGGCAAGTGCCGCAAACGTCGACGCGGCCCTCCGGGAGGAGTGGAAAAAGGCTGGTCTTGCCGTTGCGCCGGCGGCCGACGACGGAACCTGGCTCCGGCGGGTCTACATCGACCTCGTCGGCACGATCCCACCGCCGGACGTCGTCACCGCGTTCCTCGCCGACGCGGCACCGTCGAAGCGGGAACAGGTCGTCGACCGGCTCCTCGCCTCCCCCGAGTACGCCACCCATTGGGCGAATTACTGGGAAGATACACTTATCGGCCACACCTACCGGGCGCAGATTGTCGATACGACGGCGTTTCGCACCTATTTGACGGCGGAATTTGCGGCGAATCGTCCCTGGGACAAGGTCGCCTACCGGCTTCTCGCGGCGACCGGACAGAACGCCGCAAAGGACGACGTCGACGGACCGCCGGAAAAGGAGGCGACGATCGACCCGGCGGTGAACTGGACCCTCAAATACCTGGAAGCGCCGCAGGACTACGCCGGGAGTGCCAGCCGGGTGTTTCTGGGCGTGCAGATTCAATGCGCCCAATGCCACGATCACAAGACAGAAGCGTGGAAGCAGAAAGACTTTCAGTCCTTCGCCTCGGCGGCCCTTCATTTCAAGAATGAGCAAATCGACAAGGGGATGGTCAAAGGACTTCGGCGCGTCGACGTTCAGGACGCTCAAAGGGTTATCCCTCGCGTCCAGAAGGATCCGGAACTCGCCGGTGTCGCAAAAGCGCCGCCGGTCGTCCTCGACGGGACGAAGTTGCCGAACGGCCTCGAAACGCGAAAAGCGTTTGCCGGGTGGATGACCAGCAAGCAGAACGCCTGGTTCGCCAAGGCGTTCGTCAATCGAATGTGGGGCCACTTCCTCGGCCGCGGATTTTCCGACCCGGTCGACGACTTGCGCCCGTCGAACCCGCTCGCCGCGCCCGCCGTCCTCGAGCTCCTTGCGAACGACTTCGTCGCCTCAAACTTTGACGTTCGCCATCTACTTCGCACGATTGCGCTCTCCGAGGCCTACGCAGCCAGCGCGTCGAAAGACCCAAAGATTCTGCGTGACGACGGTGAAGATGTCCGTCTCTGGACGCATTTCCGGCTCACTCCGCTTGGCCCCGAAGAGCTATTGAATGCGCTCTTCCTCGCGACCGGTTTCGATCAGACGATGGAGAAGGCGGCGCGCGCGCAAGCGGTCGATCGTGCGCGCGCAGATCTTCAAAAGAGCTTCGGATTCCTTTTTGACGTCGACGAGGAATTCGACGCAGAGGACTACTCGGGCACCGTCACGCAGGCGCTCACACTGATGAACGGCGGCCTCGTTAACTACGGCGCCGCGCGCCTGCCGGGCTCGGCGCTCGACGAAATTCTCAAGAGTTCCAAGACCGACAGCGATACGCTCCGCGCCCTCTTCTTGCGCAGTTTGGGGCGCCCGCCGACCGCCGCCGAGAGTACGCGCTTCCTCGCGTACGTTGCCGGCGCGACGCGATCCATCGACGCGAATGCGATCGAAGCGGCACGAACCGCGGAGGAGCCGCCGAAGCCCGATGGAAACGCGGCCTCCGCGAACGCAAAGGGCAAACCGGGGAAAGAAAAGGGGCAAAAGCCGAAAGAGAAAGGGGCGGGGAAAAAGAAGAACCCGCTCGGAGCCGGCGATCCGGCGGGCCGCCTTGCGGGGCGCCTCGGCGTCGCCGACCCGAAGCGCGCCGCCTGGGAGGATGTCTTTTGGTCTCTCCTCACGTCTTCCGAATTCTTCTTTAACCATTGAGCGAGGCGATCATGAGCGATTCTCAATTCCCGCCGTTTCGACGGAACGCAAACGTCTCTCGCCGCGCTCTCCTTCAGGGCTCTCTTGGTGCACTCGCGGCGTCTTTCCTTCTCCCGCGCGCGGCCCAGGCCGGCGTTGTTGCGGCGGGGAAGAAGCCGGCGAAGGCGGTCATCCTCCTCTGGATGAACGGCGGCCCCTCCCACATCGACACGTGGGATCCGAAATCGGGGCCCGATGGCACCGCCCACAAACGGATCAAGACGAAGAATAAGAATCTCGAGATCGTCGAGCCTCTTTCGGAGATTGCCGATATCGCCGATCGGATCACCGTCGTTCGGAGCATCACGCACAAAGAGGGGAATCACCAGCGCGCTCAGTACTTGATGCACACC
>JAAFHJ010000449.1 GCA_013298325.1 Myxococcales bacterium
TGGGGGTGAGTCGGCGGTAGGGGGCATCGACGGTCCGCTCTTCGCGGGTGGCCAGGGCGAACGCGATCAGCGCATCAAATACGGGGACGCTCGCCACCGGATCGGCAAGAACGCCGGCGCGGTGAATGCGGAGCTGATGGGTAGTTGCATTCTGCACGCTTGCTTCTTCCGCCGGCCCTGTGACCGTCCCCTCCAAGATCCGGAGGGCGCGAAAGAGCGGCTCAGAGAGTGCTGATTTGCCGTCGAATTTCGCGCTCGCGAGCCCTTCCTGGAGCCCACGTCCGAAGGGGATATCGGCGTCGACGGTAATCACGGTGTCGGGGCGGCCGTCATGCCACTCGGTGGTGACCGAAAACCAGAACGCCCGCTCCTCCCCGGTGTTCGTCCGGACGCGGCGCCCGAGTCCGACGAGGGCCGGCGCCGACGGGATAAAGCCGCCTCCGTCGTGGGTGGCGAGAAGCGTCGTCGCGCTCTCTCGCCAGCGGGCCGCCGCCGGGAACTCGGCGGGGGAGGGGAGGTTCGCGATCGCCGTGGCAAGAGCCTTCGCCCGCGCCTTCGCAAACTCGGCAAGTGCCGTGAGTGCGGCGCTTTCGTCGCCGTAGAGGGGGACATCAAAGCCGAGATGATGGTCGCAAAACTCGAAATGTTCAAAGCCTGGAAGTTGGTCGGTCGCTGCCACTACAAAGGGGGCAGCTTCCGCCGCACCAAAGCGCTTCGATCGCTGTTCGAGCAGGTAACGATCGGCAAGTGCGCCCGGGAGGTTCTTCTCCTTGAAGCCATCGAGCATCCCGAGAGGCCGCGTAAGGAGGCCGAGGCCGACGTCTGGATAGGTAAATTGAAGAGCGACCCGTGGCGCCCCCCCTTCGATGCGATCCGCCAACGAGAAACGGACCGGCCCGACCGCCCCTTGGACGAAAACCGGCGCTGCTCCGGGCACCAATCCGGTCCGCGTGGCCACGAAGTGCGTCAGTTGACGGAGACGCTCGGTGCCGAGAACGACGCTGCCTCGCTCTCCGACGATCGTCGACTTGCGGTCGACGACGGTCAGCGGGATGGCGATTTCGGGGTCGAAGGACCATGGCAGATCCAGAGAGACGTTGAGGCGGACGTCGAGGTCGAAGAAGCCATTCCGCGCCGTGATCGGCGTCGATGCGTCGGTGGGAATGCGGAAAGGGATCGCGGCACCAGAACGGAGTGCCTCCGCAGGAATACGGATCAGTGCGTGGCTCTGGGAGCGTGTTGCCCCACCGCCGAAACGGACCTGGGCAAAGCTCGAAAAGTCGAGCACCACGGCATCATAGTTCGCGCCGGGCGCGCCACGAACGGCAACGGCACCTTCGAAGAATTCTCCGCGTTTGACGGCAGCGGTCGTGAGCGAAAGCTCAACGACGATGTCGCTGTGAAAGGCGCGGTCGGTACGCACAAAGACTGGCCCTCCTTGGACGCTCAGCGCCGCGGTAACGACGGGCGGAACGACGGTGGTGCTGGGATCAATCGCCCAATCGACGTCCAAGTTCGTGTTGATTCGGTGCCGAATGCTGCAGTCGTTGCCTTCGTATTCCGGCGGGATATTGAGCGGGACATCGATGTGAAACGGATACCGGTAGGTGCCAGCAGCAAGGCCCCCTTTGGGGAGGGCGACGTGGAGGGGCATCCGGTAGACGTCGCGGGTCGCAACGCGGCGATTTTTTCCGCCCCCGAAGCCGCACACCGCGACGGTTTCGTACACAAGATCAATCGCTTCTGCCCGCCGGATCGCCTCGGGGAGTTCCAACTGGAGAACGCCCGAATTTCGGCGACCGGCGACGAGGGCATTCTGGTCGAGGAGGACGACGAACGAGCATTTCGGGAACATCGGGGCATGTTCGCCGACGGCGCGCGCAAAGGGAACCGAGCGCCGACGCGACCGGTGGCGAATTTTTCGCGGCGACTTCCCGACGCCAGTAGCCGCGACGGTTCGTCGCCCCCCGACGGTGTTCCTCCGTTTGGCCTGGACGAAAATCCCGGTAGCTTCACCGCTCAATGCGCGCCGCTTTGCCCCTTTTGTTCGCCCTTTTCGTTCCTCTCGCCGGCTGCGGAACGCCATCGCCGCAGTCGCCTGCGGGGGCCGCAAAGGCCCAAGAACTGTCATGGATTCGGGATGATGCGCCGCGTGCAGTTGCAGAAGCGAACGCGAGCGGAAAACCGCTCTTCGTCGAGTTCGGCGCCGAGTGGTGCAAGGCGTGTGTGTCGATGGGGAACTACGCCTTCAAGGATCCCGCCCTTGTCGACGCCCTTCGAGATCGCGCGGTGTGGCTATCGATCGACATCGAAAATCCGGCCAACGCCGCCTTCGTCGCAGCTCACCGCCACAAGCACTATCCGACGTTCACCGTGCTCGCGGGAAGCACAGAGCAGTCGTGGACCGGCTACTTTCAAGCAGATGAATTTGTGTCAATATTTCGCGTTGCGTTGCTCGGCGATGCCGGCGCCATCGAGCAGCAAGAACTCCGCTACGAGGAGAAGTATCGCCCCTGCGCGGACGCTGCGACGAAGCCGGCCGCCGATCCGTGGGTCGATCTCGCGGTAACGACGACGGCGGCGATGTGCGTCCAGGCGCTTCTTTGGAAGGGCCTTTCAACGCCCGATTCGGCGGAGGTCCGCAAGCATTTGCAGGCGGCCCTCGACCGTGCAGGTGCAGCGCCGGCGATCCCGGACGGACCGGTGTTCGTCCATGAAGCCTACGAGGCCCTGTTCGTCGCGAGCGATGGCGAAATGCGCGGGACGGTCGGAGCTGCGTGGCGCAAGTACGCCGAACGTTTGCCGGTCGTCCCCCGCGCGCATGCCTATCGGGTCTCCGGTTCGGCGGGCGTGGCGGCGAAGCTCCTTGAAGAATACACGAAAATGAACGGCGGAGAATTCGCAGTATATCAAGAGCTTGCAGAAACCTATAACGCCCTCGGTCGCTTCGACGTCGCCTTGCTCGCGAGCGACCGAGCGCTCGCGCTTGGGCGCGGGCCGGCGCTCCTGCCGGTCTACTTGACGAAGGCGTTCCTCGCCCACCGGGCAGGTGACGAGCCGCTTGCCAATCGCACCCTGGACGAGGGGAAGGCGTTCGCACTCCGCCTTCCCCTTTCACGAGGGGGCGCCGACGTCGCGAATCGCCTTGCTCGCATTCGCGACTACGGCTTCTAGAAAGTCATGTCCTGCCGCACGCTTCTTTTTCCGCTTTTCGTCGCGCTTGCCAGCTGCGCGGGCCGCGAGCGACCGCCCGCCGCGATGGTCCGAGCGGGGCACGCCGCGTCGGAGCTCCCCTGGATCGTCGACGATGCTCCGCGGGCCTTTGCGGAGGCGGCCCGCGCCAAAAAGCCAGTGTTCGTCGACGTTTGGGCGACATGGTGCCACACCTGTGTGGCGATGCGTTCGTTCGTCTTGAACGATCCGCGCGTGCTAGCCCGTGCGAACGACGCGATCTGGCTCGCGCTCGACGCCGATCGTCCGGAAAATGCAGCGTTTTTTACCGAGCACCCGGCACCGGCATTGCCGACGTTCTTCGTGTTTGATGGAGGTGCGGCGCGTTCGCAGGCAGGAGCGTCGCTCCCGCGGGAGATGTGGATCGGCGGCTTGGAGGCGGAAGATGTGCTCTCGCTGGTCGGGGGCGGACGCGGCGGCGATCCGCGCGTCGCTGCGCAGACGAAGCTGCAGCTTGCCGGCGATTTTCCCGGCTGCGTGAAGGCGGCGGTTCTGCCTGGAACCGCCGGTGACGAGAGCCATGACCAATGGGGGACATTGATTCTCCGCGCGACGGCCCTCTCCTGCGCGGGGGAGAGCGCGACGCTTGCCGCTCAGCGGGCACACCTCGCTTCAGAGACGGAAATGGCCATACTTGCAGCACTTTCCCAGCCGGAGGAGGAGGTGCGCGCCCATGTCGACGACCTCTCGTCGGCCTACGAAGCGCTTACCGAGGGGACCGATGGGGCCGAGCGTCTCCGCCACGCGCGTGCATGGTGCACGTTTCTCGAAGGTCGGGCGGCGAAGGCGACGTCGGCCGGGGAGCGGGCCGTCTTCGATCCCCATCGGCTCCTTGCGTACCTCGCAGTGGGGACCCCCGAGCGTGCGTTGCCGATGCTGGAGCAGAGTCGCAAGGACTTCCCTGACGACTTCAATCCGCCCGCCCGCCTTGCCCGCGCTCTTGAGGGACTTGGTCGTACCGACGAGGCGCTCGTGGCAGTCGACGAGGCACTACTACGGGTCTACGGCCCGCGAACACTCCGTATTTATGAAATAAAAGCGAATATTCTCCGTAGGCGCGGCGACGTCGGCGGGGAGGCGCGCGTCCTCGATGCAGCCGTTGCTCGCGCGAAGGAGATTCCCCTGACCCCCAGCGCACGACGCACGCTCGACGCGATGATCCAGCGGCGCGCATCGCTTCCGCGCCTCTAACAAGAACAGTTCCGTCTCGCGGAACGGGCGGGCAAGATGGGCGCATGCAGGAACG
>JAAFHJ010000045.1:0-1979 GCA_013298325.1 Myxococcales bacterium
TGGCGCGCGTCACCGCAAAAAGCAGAACCGTCGCAACCAGGACGGTTGTGACGGTTGCCACAGGGCCTCGGGCCGGCGGCTCCTGCGCGTTCACAAGGGCTGGCTCACGTGCGGGCGATCGCTTCACAGAGCGCGTCGGTGAACTGAACGGTCGTCGCGGTGCCGCCGAGGTCGCCGGTGCGGATCGGCGATTCCTGAAAGTGGCGGATGAGCGCCTTCTCGATCTTCTCAGCCGCGAGGTGCTCGCCGATGTGGAAGAGCATCATGACGGCGCTCTGGATGAGCGCCGTCGGGTTGGCGATGCCTTTGCCGGCGATGTCAGGTGCCGAGCCGTGGACCGCCTCGAAAACCGCGGCTTCCTTACCAATATTGGCGCCCGGCACGATCCCAAGGCCGCCCACGAGTCCCGCGCCGAGGTCGGAGAGGATGTCGCCGTAGAGGTTCTCGGTCACGAGGACATCGAGACGGTTCGCGCTCTTCACCATCTGCATGGCGCACGCGTCGACGATGATTTCCGCCGGCTCAATCTTCGGATGCTTGAGCGCGACTTTCCGAAAGCTCTCGAGAAGGAGGCCATCCGAGAGCTTCATGATGTTCGCCTTGTGGACGACCGTCACGCGCTTCCGCCCCATCCGCTCTGCGTAGTCAAAGGCGTATTCGCAGATGCGCGTGCAGGCGACTTCGGTGATGAGCTTGATGCTCTGGGCAATGCCCGGCATGATCATGAGCTCAAGACCGGCGTACAAATCTTCCGTATTTTCGCGGACGATGACGATGTCGGTCCCTTCGAAGCGGGGCTCAAGGCCGGGAAGGCTCCGGATGGGGCGGACGTTCGCGTACAGGTCAAGGGCCTGGCGAAGGCTCACGTTGACCGATTTGAAGCCCTTGCCGATCGGCGTACCGATCGGGCCTTTGAGCGCAACTTTGTTCCGTTTGATAGAGTCGAGGACTTCCGTCGGGAGCGTCGTCCCGCGCGCTTCTGCGACCGCGGCGCCGGCGTTCTGGATGTCCCACTCAATCTTCACGCCGGCCGCCTCAAGGACGCGCTGGGTCGCCTGTGCGACTTCGGGGCCGATACCGTCTCCGGGAATAAGCGTGATCGTATGAGCCATGGCTCCCGCTTCTAAGGGAAATCGACGCCCAAGTTCCACGGATTTCGCGCGGAATCGCCCACGAAACTTTTTCGCAGTACTGGCACCGAGAGGCGTTTCCGCAAACTCAGACGCGCGGCGCGCCAAACGCGGAGACGGCGGCGGCAAACCCCCGTTTTGCTTCTCGATCGGGCGCGCCTACCGCGAGCGCGACAAGGCGCTCCGGGGCGAACACCTCGCGGGCGAGCGCCACGACATCGTTCCGCGTGACCTCGTGAGCACGTGCCCGTTCGTCGGCGAGGGAAAAGTCTCGGAGAAAGAGCCGTTCGGCGGCAACGTGGTCGACGAAGTCCTCGGGCGCATCCTGCCAGCCGTCGATGTCCCAGAGCTGGCGCTTTCGAGCCACTTCCAGCTCGTCGTCGGTCGGCCCTTCGTCGGCAAAGCGCCGCAAAAGACCCAGAATTTCGCTGGTAATTCGGGGGAGTCGCTCGTGGGTCGCCGACGCGGAAAAGTCGATGACGCCGTCGTCTTCGTAGGCATCCCAGTGGGCGCTCGTGTCGTAGCAGAGGCCAAGCTCGTCGCAGATGCGATGGTAAAGCCGCGTAGCCATTCCGTCGTCGAGCATGCGGAGGATCAGCTCCAGCGGCGTCCGCTCGGTGGCACCGGCGGCGATGCTCCGAAAGGAAAGTCGGAGGGCGGTCTGGCTGCCGGGGTCGGTGACCACCCGGCTGCGCGGAGACTTTTCGCGCGCAAATGCAGGAGGTTGTGCAAGGATACGCACGCCTTCCGGCATCGTCGCGAAGGTGTCGTCGACGAGCTGACTCGCCGTAGCGCGGTCGAAGTCGCCAGCGAGAGCGACGACCACGTTTGCACGCGTGTAGTGGCGGG
>JAAFHJ010000045.1:1989-16897 GCA_013298325.1 Myxococcales bacterium
GAGTTCGTCGACGGTGAACCGCTCGACGTTCCCCAGGGGGCCCGTGATCGGGTAGCCGAGCGGGTGGGCGCCGTACGTAAAGGCGCGGAGCTGGTTGTCCGGGTCGACGTCGCGGCCATCGTCGTCGAGATCTTCCAAGATCTCCTCACGGACGATATTCCGCTCGACGTCGATCGACGAGAACGCTGGACGTGTGACCACATTGCCGAAAATTCGGCATGCTTCCCGAAGGTTCTCGCGCGGCAACGAGACGGAAAAGAGCCCCGCGTCGACCTGGGTATGCGCATAGAGCATGCCACCCAGCCTCTCGAAAGCGGCATTGACATCATGGGCCGTTGGGAGACCTTCGGTCCCCCGGTACATCATGTGCTCCAAGAAATGGGAGATGCCGTTAGAGGCGGGTGTCTCGAAGCGGGAACCGATTCGAACGTGAAGCGCTACGTGAGCACGGCGCCGGCCGGGCGTCGCCAGATGAACGACCTCCAAACCGCCAGTGGTTCGAAAGTGCTCAGGAATCAGCTCACTCACTCTTCCTTTTCCTGCGGTTCCGCGGAAGCTGCAGGGCCCGCGGCGGTGTACTTCGCCACGTACTTCACGTCTTCCTTCGTCTTTTCGCGAAGGTCCTTCATGTACGTGTTGAGCGCCTCGGAGCGCTTCGACGCAACCTGCGATTCCATGTAGGTATCGCGCTCTTTGTCGAACTCTTCCTTCGTGGCGAGCTTCCGCTCCTTCAATCGAACCACGAGAAAGCCATCTTCATCGGCTTCGGCGGTCTTTCCGGGGAAAGACATGGCCGGGCGCGAGTGGCCACGGACAACCTCCTTGTAGAGGTCCCCTTCCTTGCCTTCAAAGGCGAAGGTGGCGATGACACGCTCGACGGCTGCGTCCAAATTCGGGATCGGGTCGCCCCCCTTGTTGAAGGAGCCAGAAGCAAGAAGAGCCGGCTTTTCCGGATCGGTCTTTGCGGAGGGCTCCTCTTCCTTCTTCGCGTCTTCCGGCTTCTTTTCGTCTTTTTTCGCCGGAATCCCCGCGTCCGACGGGGCACCCGCGTCCGTCTTCTTCTCTTCCGGCTTCGCGCGCTCTTTCACCTTGGCCAGCGCGAACTTGCCGGGTCCCGTGAGGTCGGCAATGGCCGCGTCGATGGCTTCTTCCGGCTTCTTTCCACCTTTGAGGCCGTCCAAGATCTTTTGAGCGATCTCTTTGGTCTTCGCTTCAACACGAGCCTTGGAAGCGGCGGCGCGGGCGATGTCTTTTTTGGCCTGAGCGAGCACGGCGTCGGCCTTGGCCGGATCATCCTTGCCGATGATGTGCCAGCCGAATTGGGTCTCCACGGCCCCTTCGGTCGTTTGCCCCGGCTTCAGAGCCTTGGCGGCGTCGCGGAATTCAGGAACGAATCCATCGAGATCCTGCTCGGTGTACCAGCCGCCCTTGGAGGCGTTTCCGTCTTCCGAGAAGGCACGGGCGACGCTTGCGAAGGCGTCCCCCGCCTGGAGGCGCGCCCAGGCGCGTGCGAGCTTTTGCTGGGCAGCGGCGCGCTCCTTCGGGGAGGCGTTCGGGCTAACCTTGACGAGAATGTGGCGGACACGACCCGCGGTCGGAGCATCGTCCTTCTTCTGCTCTTCCGCCTTGGCGTCGACTTCCTTCTTGTGGGCGTCGTCCTTCGACCACGCCTCGAACTCGGTCGCCGTCAGTTCGGGAAGCCACTTCGCGACGAAGCTCTCTTTGACGTTCACCGTCTCGACGGTCGCGTGGCTCTTCTCCCCGAGGTACGCCTCAAGCCCTTCCGCTTCACTGACGCGGACCGGGGCCTGAATCAATTCGCGCATTTTCGATGCGAGAAGCTCACGGCGCTGCCACTCTTCGTAGGCTTCCGTCGACCCGAGGAGGCGCTTCGCCATCGTCTCGTAGGCCTTCTTGTCGAAGGCCTTCGTCTTCCCGCTCTGGAAGCCGAGGGGGATATGCCCTTCGCCGCCGCCGCGTCCACCGAGAGGGTCGTTCAGCGGGACGGTGAAGGTGGCGACGCCGCCCATGACCGCTTCCAGAAGCTCGTCTTCGGAGACCGCGAGGCCCAACTTCTCGGCTTCGTTCGCAAAAAGCTCGCGGTCAACCAAGCCTTCCACGAGGAACTTCTTGAAGCGCGCTTCCGCACGCTGCACGATTTCCTCTTTCTTCTTCGCGTCGGTCGTCTGGAGGCTGCCGAGCCCCATCGCGCGGACGAGCACCTCTTCCGAACTCTCACCGCCCCGGTCCTGAGGCTTAGTGATGCTGTAGATCGCCTTCAGCTGCCGCGGAGAAACGCAGCGGCCGCCGACTTTGGCGACGCAATCTTCAGTAAATGCTCCGGAAATCGACCCGGTGCGGGCGCCAGGCCCCCACGTGAGCACGAGCCCACCGACGAGGGCGACGGTCAACGTGCCGTAAACGATGGACGTGAGGTTCTTGCTGCGGAAAATTTCGAGCATGACGCGGCGGCGGCTGTATCAGGTTGCCGCCAGGCCGTCGATGGAATCGGCGTACCGCCTTAGCGGGACGTGATTGCGCGCTCCCACGCAAGGGCAGCACGCGCAAGCTCGCAGGCGGCCTCAAAGCTCGGCGCCGTCTGCACGACGTAAATCTCGAGAAAGGTGTCGAGTTGCACCTCGCGGTCCGAAGGGCTCATCTGGGGAACCACCTCGCGGCGCGCCTCGGAAAACCCGGTCGCGACGGCGGCGGTCAGCTCAGCGATATGCGCGAACACAGCGGCGTCATCCATTCCTGGAAACACGTGTTTTTCTGCGCGGAAGCGGACTTGCACTTCGTGGGGCTCTTCCACGGAGACGCGAATTCCCGCGTCCATAATCTGGTTCTCGCGCACCCGTTCGGCGAGGACGATCCCGGCGGGGGTCGTCCGGTAGACTTCGAAGCCCGCCTGGACGAGCGACTTCTTGAGTTCCTGAGGGGTCACGGGCGAGGTCTCGCGAGACGAGTTGCAAAAAGCCGAGGAGAGGGGGCGCGATGGCGAACTGCCGTTGCGGTGGTCAGCTGCTTCCTGGAGGCGGCTCCGAAAGGAGGACCGAGGATCCGAAGCTGTGTGCGTCTTACAGGAATCGCACCGTTGACGAAACGCCTTTCCACGCATTCCTGAGGCGGGGCGGCACCAACGGGCCCTCCAGTGCCGCAAATTTACGCGTCCCGAGCGCCGGTTGCTAGAGTGTCGTCGGTGACCATTCGACGTAGCCTCACTCCGCCCATCGGGCTCTCTACGGACGCCATCCACGCCATGCGTCGCGCCGAGCCCCGCGACGAAACCTCGGCGCGCGTCGTTTTCCGAGCCACGCGCGGTACCTTTGATGGCTGGGCACTCAACATGAGCCGCGGCGGCCTCCGCGCAATCCTCGAGATTCGCGTCGACCTCGGTGAGTGTTTTGAAATCCAGGTCCACGACGATGACTTTCGTCCCGGCAGGGTCGTTTGGCTTCAGGAGGAGCCCGACGGCATGATCGTCGGCGTCGAGTACCTCGACATCCGCGGGACGGTCCCGCCTGCCCCGGACGGGAGCCTTCAGAGCCCCTGAACGTCGCAACCTTCACCACGAAAGAAAGGGCGGCCCCTCGCTTCGGAGGAGCCGCCCTTTCTCGTGGCAATCGTTTTGGTATTCCGCTTACTTCGCGACCTTCTCGTTGAGCTTCTTCACGATCTGACCGTAGCCTTGTCCAGAGGTCGTCAGCATCTTGTGAAACTGATCGTAGTAGTTCTTCGATAGGCTTGAGCCTTCGGTAACGATGTCGACAACCCGGTAACCGTTGCCAGAAGCGACGACGATGTAGTCGACGGTTACCGGTGCCTCGCGGGTGTTTGCCTTCGACTTGGCGCTGGTCCGAACTTTCGTCTCGCCGCCGCTCTCCGTCGCCTTCTTGACGGTGACCTCATAGTCGACCGTCTTGTCGATATTCTTGCGGTAGTTCTTCTCAACGAGCTTCCGGAGGAGCCCTTTGACTTCCGTCTTCTGAGCGTCGGTGAGGTCGGCGAAGTGATCGGTGCAGGTCTTGAGGCCGGTCGGGCATGGGGCGCCGAAGGCCCGTTTCACAATCGCGTCGAAGTCGACCATCGTGTCGATTTCTGCGCTGACTTTCGTCGCCTCTTTGGCCTTCACGAGACCGAGGATCTTTGCATGTTCAGTCTGTACGAAGGTGGCCGCCCCATCATCCGCGAACGACGGGGTGGCGGCAAAAGCGACCATCGAGAAAGCGAGGGTGGCGAGCATGCGCTTCATAGAGACCTCTTTCCTGGAATTCGAGGGACCGCGACGCGGCCTTCTAAGTTCGCCCGGAGTCGGGCAGCGAGAACAAGTGCCGTTTGCGGCGCGAGGGGGTTGGACGAACGCGCTTCTAGGGGATTCAACGGACGGCGCAACCATTTGGTTACCCCTTCCTCGCCTCTGCCCCCAGCTTTCCCGGCACGCTCTCCGCGGCGCTCCGAAACGGGGGCAGAGTGACAAAAGAGCGGCGATTTCGGGGAATTGTGAGGCGAAATCGCGCGCCGCGGGGCTCAGCGTCCTCCACGGAAATACGCGCGCCGTGCTTGCTGTGCTCATCGACAATACGACGAACAACGGCGAGTCCGAGCCCGGCGCCGTGGGTGCGCGTTGTAAAGAAGGGATCGAAAAGTCTCGCACGCCGCTCGGGGGGCACCCCAGCCCCCTCATCGTCGACCAGGAGCTCCAAGGGGCGGTCGAGGTTGGAATCGTTGAGGATCCGCAAGTGGATCACCCCGCCTGATGGGGTCGCTTGGACGGCATTTCGAAGGAGATTCCAGATAATTTGGCGGAGTTGTGCGAGATCGAAGTACCCCATCGCCGAGACGGGCCCTTCAAAGCGGATGTCGACCTCCGCGCCGCGATTTGAGGCGGTCGCGAGTTTGGCGATGTCGGACGCAACGGCAACAACATCGACGCTTTCCGGAGCGGCGGGGCGCGGGCGGGCGAGATCCATCATGTCGCTGACGAGGTCCTCAAGGCGGGCAACCTCCACCGTCACGATGTCGCACAAGGCGCGATCTTCGGCGGTGAGTCCCGGAGCTTCGCGAAGAATTTCAACACTTCCCGAGATCGCCCCCAACGGATTGCGGATTTCGTGGGCGAGCCCGGCGGCGATGCGCCCAAGCACCGCAAGACGCTCGGCGGCTTCCGCCCGCTCACGCGCTTCGACGAGCTCACCGCCGGTGGCGCGAACCCGGTGGGCCAGGTACCCAGACAGCACCGCAACAACAACAATTCCAAGACCGTTCAGCAGGAACGCCCAGCCGACGTCGTGGGGCGTTGTTGCCCATTCAATATGCTGCTCGGTCGGCGCGTGAAGCAGACCTCGAACAGCGGCAAGGCATAGCCCGCCGTAGAGGACGAGCGCCGCGACCGCCGCGAGGACGGCGCCGCGACGCCCCACGAGCACGGCTGCGATCACACACGTCAACGCGTAGAGGGTGCTCGCACCGCTGGTGGGGCCGCCAGAAACGTAAACAACAACCGTCCACGCACACTGATCGAGGAGAAGCTGCGCAACTGCGAGCGTGCGCGTGAAGCGGCCGATGCGAAGCGCCCCCGCGTAGGCGGCGCCGAGCACAAACCCGGCGCCGATCGTCGCGAGCAGGAGGCCGCGGCTCGTGGGGAAGCTCGATAGGGCGCCGCGAAAATAGAAGAACGCGGTGCCGGTTAGGAGGACGAGCAAGAGAAGCAGCCGCGCGCCGGTCACCCAGACAAGGCGTTGGCTGAACAACGCGTCTTCCTGAGACGCAGAAACGCCAGCAACGGGCGTCTCCCGAGCTGGCGTTTCGTGGTTTTCCATGGGCCGCCGTCGTTACCGATTCATTCGGCCTTAATCTTCCCGGCAATCGAGAAGATCGGCAAGTACATGGCGATAAGCACGACGCCGACCGTTCCGCCGATGCCGACCATCATCGCCGGCTCAATCAAACTGGTGAGCGCGCCGACGGCGACGTCGACTTCGTCGTCGTAGAAGTCTGCAATCTTATTGAGCATCTGATCGAGCGCACCGGTCTGTTCACCGACGCCAATCATTTGGACGACCATCGGCGGAAATACGGCCGTTTCCCCCAAGGGTTCGGCCATATTCTTCCCTTCCCCGATACGCATACGGGTGAACAGAATCGCCTCTTCGATGAGCACGTTGCCCGCCGTTTTGGCAACGATATCCATGGCGTCCATGATCGGGACGCCGGAACCGAGCATCGTACCCAGGGTGCGCGTGAAACGCGCAACGGCGACCTTCCGAATCACGTCGCCAAAGATCGGCAATTTGAGGAAGATCTTATGATACATCCTCTTGCCTTTTGGCTGCCCGTACCACCACACATTCGCGCCACCGATGCCGCCTACAAGGACGACAATCAGCAAGAAGTAGTGGACGAAGAACTCGGAAACCATAATGACAAGCTGCGTGAGATAGGGCAGCTCATCCTTCGCACCGAGGTCTTTGAAGACGGTTTGAAAGCTCGGGATAACCCAGCCGAGAAGGATCGAGAGAACGGCCGCGAAGACGACAACGACGACGCTCGGATAGACGAGCGCGCCACGCACCTGGCGGGCGAGCTTCATGTTCTTCTCGCGGTAGGCGGCGAGACGCTCGAGGATTTCGTCAATCTTTCCGCCTTCTTCACCGGCCTGGAGGAGGTTGGTGAAGAGCGGGTCGAACACCTTCGGGTGGCGACGGAGCGCGTCGGAGAAGGTTGAGCCCCCCTCGACCGTCGCTTTGATGTCCCGCAAAATCTTTGCGAAATGGGGGTTTTCCGTCTGCCCCTGCAGGATGTCGAGACACTGGACGATCGGGAGACCGGCATCGATCATCGTCGCCAGGAGGCGCGTGAACGTAACGATATCCTTCGAGTTAACGCCGGTGCCGATCTGAAAATTGATGCCCGACTTCTTCTTGACCTTCGTCGGTGTGAGCTGTTGGGCACGGAGCTTTGAACGGACGGCGTCCTCGTTCTCCGCTTCCATGCTCCCTTTACGCACCTCACCGGTACGCGCGGACGCTTCCCAGACGAACTCGGCCATGCCCACTGATCCCTTCACACTGCGGCAATCGTCAAGGTGCAAATGCGCAAAAGACGGCTGCTTCTCGGGGTGCACACCCGCTTTTGGCGAGGGGGCGCCCAATGGCGCGTCGTTGGTTCTTGGGGGCGCAGGTCCCCGTCGTCCCAAAACCGCGGTTGGCGGCACGGGAACGGCGAGCACCGATGCAGTGCGGCCCCATCGACAAAGACGGGTGGCCGGAGGATACCGAGGTCGCGATGAAAGAGGCAATGTTCTGCGCCCCTCCCCCCTTCGAAGATCGACCGGAGTCCCTCGCAGCGGCCGCCGCGTGGGCCGTTCAAGCAGGCGTCGCTCCAAACGTTGCGGTCGCGTTTTCGACGGCAACTGGCGTGGACGCCGCCGCGGGGGATGCAGATGCCTTCTTCGACCTCGCATCGATTACCAAGTCTTTTTGCGCAGTTGCATGCATTCATGCCGGGCTGCCGCTCGCGACGCCGGTGGCCGAAGTCCTTCCGGCGCTGAGCCAATCGCCGGTGGCGCATACGCCCCTCCTGTGGTTGCTCTCGCACCGCGCCGGGCTCGTCGATCACGTGCCGCTTTTTCTGCCGTTTCTCGAAGACGCACGCGCGACGGCGCGGCCACGTGCAGGTCTTCTGCCCCGCGGCGAGGCCCGATTGATGGTCGCCTCGCGACTTCGCGCCGACCGCGGCGAGCCCGATCCGGTCTTCGGCTTCCCCCCGATCTACAGCGATCTCGGCTATTTCCTCGCCGGCGAAATGCTTGCATCTTACACAGGCATGCCCGACGCGGGGGCTGCCATCCGTGCCACGCTCCTCGAACCGCTCGGCCTGGCCGATGCCCTCGGGACCGCCGGCGAATTGCGGCTCGACGAACGGCTTCCGCGGGTCGTTCCCACAGAATTCGTGCCGTGGCGTGGCGGCGACGTCCACGGCCGCGTTCATGACGAAAACGCGTTTGTCTTGGAAGGTTGGGGAGGTGCAGGCCACGCAGGCCTCTTCGGGACGGCCCCTGCCCTCGCCTCTTTTGGGCGCCTCCTGCTGGAAGCTGCCGGCGATCGCGGCCCCCTCGCGCATCGAAATTTTAAAGAACTTCTTACAGTTCGCCCCGGCGGAACCTTACGCGCCGGCTTCGACGGCAAGAGCACCGAAGGCTCCTCCGCCGGTCTTCTGGCCGGGCCGAACACCTTCGGGCACCTCGGCTTCACGGGGACTTCGCTCTGGATCGACCCTGATCTCGGCGTAGCGACCGTCTTTCTCACCAACCGCGTCTCGCCGACGCGCGCGTCCACCCACATTCGCCGGGCGCGGCCGATTGTGCACGATCTGCTGTTCACGCGCGGGATCGCCGCCGACCGCGGTAGGCTCCACCCATGACTGCGATTCGTGCGTTGCCACCGGCAAAAGAACCACCGCGGAGGGGAGACTCGGCACCGTCGGTGGCGCCCCAGCGGCCGGAGCCACCGCGAAAGCGCCCAAAACTTCGCACAGAGCGGAGCCTCGGCTCAAATAGCTTTCGATTTGTGCGCGCCTACGCAACGACGTTCCGCGTTCTTGGTAGCTATTTGTTGCTCTCCACGCTCGGGCGGTTCTTCGGGCGAAAGTGGTATTTGAAGCGCCTTCCCGACGTCCATCGGCGAAATGCGCTCCGCGTGGAAAAGACGATCCTGGTCCTCCAGGGCCTCTTCATCAAAGTTGGCCAACTACTTAGTATTATGGCCAATTTTCTCCCGGACGAGTTCCGGGAGCCCCTAGAGGGCCTCCAAGATCAGGTGCCGCCTCGACCCTTTTCGGAGATCAAAAACCGAATTGAGTACGAGTTTGGAAAAGGCCCCCACGAACTCTTTTCCCGCTTTGAAGAGCGACCGCTCGCGAGCGCTTCCCTCGGGCAAGTGCACGAAGCGACGCTGCCGGACGGACGACGCGTCGCCGTAAAGGTGCAGCATGCAGATATCGATCGTATCGTCCGCCTCGATCTGACGACCATCCGACGTATCCTGCGAATTGTGCAGTGGTTTGTGCCGGTGCAGGGGCTCGACTCCTACTACCACCAGGTCAAAGAGCTTCTGCGGCAAGAGCTCGACTTCGAGATGGAGGCCGACAACGTCGAGCGGATTTCGAAGAACTTCCTCGACGATCCTCGCGTCAAGTTCCCGGTACCTGTCCGGGAGTACTCTACAAAGAAAGTCCTCACATCGACGTTTGTGACCGGCGTCAAGATCGGCGACAGCGACGGCCTCGCGAAGCTCAACATCGACAAGAAGGAGCTCGCGTCTCGCCTCGTCCGGGTCTTCTGCCAGATGATCTTCAAGGACGGGATTTATCACGCAGATCCGCACCCGGGAAATATCCTCGTCGACAGCGACGGGAACATCATTCTCCTCGATTTTGGAGCAACTGCTGAGCTTTCCAGCTCGATGCGTGAGGGGATTCCCGAGTTTCTGGAGGGGGTCTTCCGCCGCGATACCGGCCGCCTCATCAAAGCGCTCCGAAAGATGGGGTTCCTCTCGCGCACAAGCGACGAAGAGACCAGCGAGCGCGTCGTTGAATTCTTCCATCGTCGCTTCCAAGAAGAGATCAAGATCGAGTCCTTCAATCTGAAGGACGTCAAGATCGACCCGCAAAAGAGCATCGAAGGATTGCTCGATTTGCGAAAGATGAACGTCGGGCTCAAAGAGCTTTCCGAGGTCTTTCACATCCCGAAAGATTGGGTGCTTCTTGAGCGGACGATCGTCCTCGTCTACGGGACCTGCTCGCTCCTCGACCCCGAGCTCGAACCGATGGGGATCGTGCAGCCGTATCTCTACGATTTTGTTCTTGGAAATCGAGACTTTACACAAATCGCCGTCGAGACCGTTCGTGACATGGCGATGGAGGCGGTCACCCTCCCCGAAGACATTCGCAAGTACCTCCGGAAGGCAAACCGCGGCCAACTGGAGATTCGCGTTCGGGGCCTCGACGACGGCGTCCGTCAACTTGCCCGCTCGACGCGGCAAATCATCCTCGCCGCCGGCGCCCTTGGCCTCGGTTCCTTCGCACTTCGTCTCCACGAGCACGCCGATCCGCTTGCACGGCCGCTCGGCTACGGCGCCGGCACGCTCGGCGGGCTGCTCGTCCTCTCGCTCCTTTTCCAGCGAAGCGCCCGCTGACGAAACGACGAAACCGGGCCGCGACAAACGTCGACGTCGCCGGTAGTTTGCTCGCCCCTATGGCGAAATACCTCCTTGCGATCGATCAAGGGACGACCGGCTCCACGGCGCTCCTCGTGACCCCCTCCGGCGAGACGATCGCCCGAGCAACCACCGAGTTTCCGCAGCATTTTCCGCAACCTGGCTGGGTCGAACACGACACCGACCAGATCCGCTCCTCCATCGAAAGCTCGGTGAGGCAGGCGCTCGTGGAGGCAGGCGCACGCGGCGAAGAGATCCTCGCGATCGGCATCACGAACCAGCGGGAGACGACCGTCGTCTGGGACCGGAAGACCGGCCGCCCGATTCATCGCGCGATCGTCTGGCAATGCCGCCGCACCGCAGATGCTTGCCGCGCCCTCGCCGAAGCTGGCCACGCCGATCTCTTTCGCAAACGGACCGGGCTCGTCCTCGATGCCTATTTTTCCGGGACCAAAATCGCCTGGATCCTCGACAACGTGCAGGATGCACGCAAACGTGCGGAGGCTGGCGAGCTTGCCTTCGGGACGATCGACAGCTGGCTCGTCCACGAATTGACCGGCGGCGCCGTCCACGTCACCGATGTGACCAACGCGTCGCGTACGCTCCTTTTCGACATCCGTCGGCTCGCCTGGGATCCGGAGCTTGCGGCCCTCCTGAACGTACCGATGAGCATGCTCCCGCAAACGGTAGGAAGTGCCGAAATCGTCGGCGTTACCAACGGTTTGAGCTTCCTACCCGATGGAATTCCGATCGCAGGAATCGCCGGCGATCAGCAGGCGGCGCTCTTCGGGCAGGCGTGCTTTGAAGCGGGGGATGCCAAGTGTACCTACGGCACGGGCGCCTTCGTCCTCGTCAACACGGGTGCCGATGCACCGGTGAGCGAAAACGGCCTCGTCACGACGATCGCCTGGAAAATCGGGGACAAGACGACCTGGGCCCTCGAGGGGAGCGCATTTATCGCCGGGGCCGCCGTCCAGTGGCTCCGTGACGGGATCGGGATGATCGGGTCTGCCGCGGAGGTGGAGGCGCTCGCGGCGACCGTCGAAGATGCAGCCGGTGTCGCCTTTGTACCGGCGCTCGCCGGCCTCGGCGCGCCCCATTGGGATCCGAACGCGCGCGGGGCCCTCGTTGGCCTCACGCGTGGGACGACGCGGGCGCACATTGCGCGGGCCGTCCTCGAAGGGATCGCGTTTTCCGTAGACGATTTGCTCGGGGCGATGGCGAAAGATGCAAAGCGCACTCTTTCGTCGTTGAAGGTCGACGGCGGTGCCGCCCGCAACGATTTGCTGATGCAGTTCCAAGCAAACCTCTCCGACGTTATCGTCGAACGACCGACCGAGTTGGAGTCGACGGCGCGCGGCGCAGCGATGCTTGCCGCGATTGGCGCAAAGCTCGTCGATGGCGACGGAGCGGCCGCCCTTTGGAAGCGTGATCGGAGCTTCCGGCCGGAATTTGCCCCAGAGACGCGGGCCTCCAAGCGGGAACGCTGGGCACGCGCGGTCGCTGCAGCACGACTTGGCTGAGCGGCGCAAGTAACGCGAAGCAGCACGGAAAATTCCCCGGATCTTGCGTGCTTGCTTCGCGATCTTCCCCCCTAAATTTTCGCGACGGCGTTACACTCAGGAGACGTTAGCGGTGACTCTCTCGCGCGGCCCGCGTCGAGACGAGCGCGCCGACGTCGAGCCGTTTCGCCCTTCGCTTCCCCGCAGGTCCACCATGTCCGATCTCCCTCCGCAAGCGCCCGTCCGCGAAGTCCCCGTCGACTGGGAGGCGCTCGAAGATGCGTTCGAGAATAACGCGCCGGAAGTGCACAGTTACCTGCATTTGACGACCGGGGAAGTCCTGCGAGTGGTGGACGGCGTCGCCGACCCCCAGATGCACGTACGAATCGCCTCCGACGGCCAGTATCTCCGCATTGACCCGGTGAGTTCTCGCGAACAGTACCGCTGGATGGAACGGTTCATCCCAATGGTCGAAGAAGGGGAGCTCCGGACCAAGCTGGGTGTCGCCATCGACGGAAAAGGGGCGTTTCGACGCTTCAAAGACGTCCTCATGACCTACGGCGCCGATCGCGAGCGCTGGTTCACATTCCGGAGCGAACGCCTGCGGACGTTCATGGAAGCCTGGCTTTCGGCCCACGGCATCAAAGCGGCGCCCCGCCCCCAATGGGTCGATGCGCCAGCATCGGCAGTTTCCGTGGAAGAACAGCCAAGTTCGGTGAACTTCGAAGCGGCCGCGTCGGAGCCGGAAGCACCGAAGTCCCAAAGTGCACGGCGCCCCCGAAGTGCCGAAGCAAGCCGGCACCACTTGCGCGAAGTGGCCGAAGGACTCGGGCCGCGTGAACTCGACACGCTCGTCGCTTTCGCCGAATTTCTCAAAGCCCGTAGGGCGGCACGCGGCTTCGCCCATCATTACGAACACCAGCTTCAGGAACGGGAATCTCGCCGTCATTTGGAAACCTCCCCGATCCTCGATCTTGAGGCCGACCGGGAGAGCACCCCCTCCGTCCGCGACGGTGGCGAGAAGTAGCGTGTCGGAAGCGGCCGGCCGTCGTCCGCTTCGCTGGTGCGTGGCGCACGCTCTCGGAGCGCTTCTCGTTCTTTCCAGCGCAGCGGCAGCTGCCGACGGTACGTCGCCCACCATCGGCGAGATTCCCGTCGATCAAGTGGCCGTTCGCTATTCGGCCCCTGAACTCGGCGGTTCCGCGCATCCGCGCTTCATTACCCTGCGCGAAGTGACCTTTTTTGCGCGAATTGAAGCACTTGGCACCGATGGTGCCGTTGCGACCGACTTTGTGGCCCGCTATGGAAAGTCGGCCTACGAGCGCCTCATCGCGGAAGATTTGCTCGCCAGCGTGGAGGCACAGGCGCTGACGTCACCCGTCCCCCGCACGGCGCTTCGCCCGACCGATGTGGGTGTCCGTGAGGCGACACGAACCGCCGCGCAGCTAGCGCGAATGATCACAAGCGCGCGCGCCGAACTTGTTCGACGCATCGGCGACGAAAAGCAGTTGCAGGCGGCGCTCGCCGCCGACGGCATTAGCGCCGACGAATTCGACGGTCGCATGCGTCGTCGCGCGTTGGCACTCCTCTATTTGGACCGAAATGTCACCCCGATGCGCGAGCCCCAGGAAGACGAGCTTCTTCGGGCGTTTCGTGGCGGTTCGCACCCGTTTCGAAACGAGAAATGGGAGACGGCGCGCGCCAAGTTCATTCCCTACTTTGTCGACGATCGCTTCCACCAGGCTGCGATCGAATACCTGCAAGCTGCGCGTACCCGCGTGAAGATCGCCACGCCGTCGCCAGAGCTTCTTCTGTCGGCCAGCGAGCGGGCGCGCCTCGGAAAGTGACATGATCGGCCGCCCGACTGCCCTCGCGCTCGCCCTTGCCTTCGTCGCCGGCGGCCTTCTTTTTGTGCCCGGCCGCCACTCCAACGGAGGGGTTGCCCAAGGACCGGCTCGCGCAGTGCCCTTGCGCGTCGGAATCGTGTTCGACGTCGGCGGGCGTGGCGACAAGAGCTTCAACGACGCCGCCTACGCCGGCTCGGAACGGGCCGTCCGCGAGCTCGGAGCCGACGTCGCCTACCTGGAGCCTTCCGGCGCCGAAGATCGGGAGGCCGGCCTGCGACTCTTCGCGGCGCGCGGCTACGACCTCGTGATCGCCGTCGGCTTCATTTTCTCGCCGGACGTCGACGTCGTTGCACGCGCCCATCCAAACGTGCATTTTGCATGCATTGACTACTTCCCTGGCCGCGATGGCGTACCGCCAAACGTCGCTGCGCTTGCCTTTCGCGAGGAGGAAGGGAGCTTTCTTGTGGGCGGCGCGGCAGGCCTGCTCTCCAAGAGCAAACACGTTGGCTTCGTCGGCGGAATGACCGGTCCCTTGATCAAGAAATTCGAGGTGGGCTATTCGTTTGGGGTCCACCGCACCTGCCCGGAATGCGTGGTTCATGTCGCGTATGCCGGTTCATCGCCGGATGCCTACCGAGATCCTGCAAAAGGGAAAGCTCTCACAGAGAGTCAGGTCGCAGCGACGGCGGACGTCGTCTACCACGCCTCCGGAGCGACGGGCCACGGAGTCTTCGAAGCGGCAAAACTCGCGGGAATTTCAGCGATTGGCGTCGACGTCGACCAGCATGACGAAATGCCCGGAACCGTGGTGACCAGCATGGTCAAACGGGCCGACGTCGCGATTTTTGAAACGGTGAAAGCAGTCGCTGAAGGGCGCTTCAAAAGCGGTTTTCAGGTATTTGGCCTCAAGGAAGAAGGGGTCGATTGGGTCCACGAAGGGCCCCACGCCGACCGCCTTCCCGACGCGCTCAAACGACGTGTCGAGACGCTCCGCGAAGACGTGAAGAGCGGCCTCATTCACGTCCCCGCCGAATAAGTTCTCCCGCCGTCCTCAGCCGTTTCCGTCGAGGCGCACGTGCACGGTGCGCGTGCCGAGGCGTGGGGCGCTGACCGAGAGGGCGATCGGCGATGCGTCCCCCGCGTGGACCTCGAAACGGGCAAATCCGTGCGAGACGCTCCCACGGCTCTCGAGGCCGAAGATGCTGTGGGCATGTTTGCCGCGGCCCCACCCCTCCAAGTGGCCGACGGTGACGATCGCGCGGTGGGGGTCGACGAGGCGGCTCCGATCGAGGACCTCGACGCGGATCGGATCGCTGTGTTCGAGCGCTTTTTTGCTCGGAACGAC
>JAAFHJ010000450.1 GCA_013298325.1 Myxococcales bacterium
GCGGAGGAGACCTGAGACTCCGGAGGGTCGGCAAGAGGATTTTTTTTCACGGAACGCCGCTCCCGATGCTGGGGAGGCCCGTCCCGACGGCGGGGAGGTCGGTCCCGACGCGTCGGGAGAGGCGACCCCCCACGTCGGGAGCGGGCTCGGGGGCCTCGGGAGAGCCGGAGGAGCGCGCCGGAGAGGCGGGCCTTACGGGCGGAGCGCCGACGGAGCAGAGCGGAGCCGATTCCCTCGCGGGCGGAGAGCGCTCGGCGCCGCGGGGTCTGACACGGATGGGGCATCTTGCCCCATTCCGGTAATCGGCACGCCATGCCACGGTCCGCTCGCGCGCTCGTGACGAGCGCCACTGTGTCGATCCCCCTGTGCCTGGAGTTTTTGATGAAAAATCTATCTTTTCTGCTGGCTGCACCCGGTCGTCTTCGACGACGCAGCCTCGTTGCCCTCTCCCTGACCGGCGCGGCGCTCCTCGGAGCGTGTACCGCGTCGGAAGAATTTCCCGACGAAGCCGAAGTCGCGGTCGCGACGACCGCCGCCGCCATCGAAGTCGAACCGCCCGTCTGCGACGCGCCGAACGCGGAGGAGACCTCCACCGAGTACACGGCCGCCTGCGTGACCGCCCTCGAACTCAACGGGCCTAACGACCTCGCCTTCGACTGCGACGACCCAGACAAGTCGGTCCAAGTTCCCGAGACACATCCGGTCAAAGTCCTCGAGAGAACCCAGGAAGTGACGTACTGCGACCGCCCCAACGTCTTGAACGGGGAGTGCGATCCGGGATCCCGGTTTCAAGTCGTGCGCGACGTGGAGACCAAGGATAAGCGCGGCCGGGTGCAGATCGTCGCCCACTGCCGGAAGCGGGGGCACGGCCCCGGTGAGTTCGAAGACATCGCAATGATCGGGTACAACTCGGTCACCGGCGACACCTGCTTCTGGCAGAACACCCTGACGACGATGAGCGGCGATATGCGAAAGCGCATCCCGGGCACCCGTGATGGCGACAAGGTATGGAGGACGCCGTACGAGGTGTCTGAAACGCAGTGCATCGCCTGCCACGACAACGGCCCCTTCATCCGTTCGCCTTACCTTTCCCAATTGAAGTCGACCCCGATCACCGAGGGAAAGGTGAAAGAGGGGAATCCCCCCACAACAAGGGATCCGTCCTCAGAACAATCGGATATTCGTTTCGCGCAAGAGCAAGCAGCGAAATTTGGGTCAACATTGCCCGGGTCTCGACAGGACGGCTTCAACAAGGCGGAACCCTATCGCTTCGTTGGGAAGGCCTTTCAAGGCTGGAAGACCTATGGAATTTCCCTCAATGAGGGGGGCCTCCAAAACAGCTGCCTTGGCTGCCACCGGATGGGGCTCTCCAAAAAGGACGGGAAGTGGATGAGCGGCGACGGGTCGGCCTTTGTTGCTGGAACGACGATGAAATTTTCGTCGTTTGCGGTCGGGAAGGACGGCAGTCAACCGAGGAAAAATCCTCACAGCGCCGAGTCGCCGATTTGGATGACCCCCACCCAAACAAAGTACTCACAAGCGAACCAAGGTGCGCAAGCGAAGCTCTTTGACTGCGGAAAAAATACGGTCAGAGGGCAGCCGACTTCCGGATGCCGCATTTACGAATTTGGTCAGGGTTCGAGCTGCCGTTCCGGTGCACTCACGGCGACGATCAACGGCGCTACTTCGAGCGGGCCAACGGCCACTCCCGGCAACTCGCGGATCGATTTCCCCTGGGGCCCCGACATCGGCTTTATGGCGTGGCGCACGCTCCACGGCCCGCTCGTGGCTGCCGATCTCAAGGCGCGCTTGAGTGACGCCGCGTTTGACGGCACCTACGCCACCATCGGCATCGCCCCTGCCGGAAACTTCTTCCTCGACGCCAACTGGAAGGGGCCCGCCCGCCCCGGTGGCCGCTTGCAGCCGGGGGGCACCGTCGTCGGCACCCGCTTCGCCGAAATCCTGGCCGTGCCCGACCCGACCAAGTGCGGCGGCTCCGTGTTCCGCATGGAAGACTTTGGGACGACGCCGAACCAGGAACTTCTGCTCGACAAGGGGGAGTCGGTCAGCGTGCCGACGACCTTCATCGGCAACGTAAGCAGCTCGGCAAAAGACGTATTCGGCCTTCTCCTTCAAGCGCCCGCGAGCTACCTCCAGCGGCGAACGGCCGGCCGGCTCCCCTTCGAAGGGGCGGCGATGGCCGCGGGCTGTGGCGCCTACACGCCGCGCTACGTGGTGCGAAACGTCAGAAGCAGAAACGACGTCCTGCTCACGTCGGCGGCGCAGACCGACAAAGTCCGCTGTTTCTTGACCGGCATTGAAGGGGACTGGCGCGGCAGCGGAACGCAGCAACAGCCCTACGCAGAAATCTACCTCAACGCCGCCCGGGAAACGCGCTTGCGCGTTTGGCCCGTCGACACCGCCGCTGCCATTGCCGCTACGGCCTCCTGCATCGAACTTCGCCCGTGAGGACCATCATGAAGACCATTCATTGGGGATTGTTGTTGCCCGCGCTCCTCGGGTGCGGCTCCGTCGAACCGGCCGCCAAACCGGCCCCCGTCTACTCGACCTTCACGATTCGTTGGGGAGGTGAATTCTATCCCGGCTTCAGCTCGGGCCAATTTGACTCTGTAGCCTTTGATCTCAAAACGAACGACGTGCTCCTTCAAGGGCACACGCCAAAGAGTGATCCGGCCGCAGGGCGCTCCTACGGCCAATATCTGGCTGGCGCGTTTCGCGGGCAAAATCCCGACGATACCTTGCAGCCCTGCGATCCGGCGATGAGCGCTTCTCGTACGGTCGCCCTCGACGCCAATCATTTCCCCTACGACACCGTGCGGCTCCGCTCGATCCGCGTCGACACGGCAACGGAGCGGATCCCAGACGGGCCCGTGAGCGTCTGCTATGCGATTCACACGCCGAGCGGCTGGAAGTGGGACCTCACCCCGCGCACCTTCGTCAAAGACCGGGAAGAGCCGGCTCCGCCCCCGATGGCGACGAAGATCTACTTCGGACACATCGACTTCCCCATCGGCGATGAAGTGACCGATCAAATCGCCTTCACCGGCGAGATCCCCATCGGTGGGAAGATCATCAAGCTCACCTACGAAGCGGCGCCCGAGTAGTCGTGGCGCGGGATTCAGAAGACGGTGCGGGCTCCACAAAAGGGTTCGCACCGTCTTTTGCCTCCTGCCTCGAACTTCGCCCGTGAGGACCATCATGAAGACCATTCATTGGGGACTGTTGTTGCCTGCACTCCTCGGGTGCGGCTCCGTCGAACCGGCCGCCAAACCGGCCCCCGTCTTTTCGACGTTCACGATTCAGCGTCACCAGCAATCGGCTAACCTAATCATGGCAATGACGCCATTCGCCTTCGATTCATTCGCCTTCGATGGGAAGACAAAAAGCGTAATTCTGACGGGTCAGTCTCCGAAAAGCGATCCGGCTCCAGGACGGGAGTATGAGCAGTACTTCGTCTCATTTTTCGACGAACAAAACCCCAATGACAGCGGGAAGCCCTGCGATCCGGCGATGAGCGCTTCTCGTACGGTCGCCCTCGACGCCAATCACCTCCCCTACGACACCGTGCGGCTCCGCTCGCTGCGGGTGGATACCCTCGTCGAGACGATTCCGACGGGGCCTGTGAACGTCTGCTACGCGATTCACACGCCGAGCGGCTGGAAGTGGAACCTCACGCCGCAGACCTTCGTCAAAGACCGAGAAGAGCCGGCTCCGCCCCCGATGGCGACGAAGGTCTATTTCGGGCACATCGACTTTCCCATTGGCGATGAAGTGACCGATCAAATCGCCTTCACCGGGCAAGTCCCTGACGGTGGAGGGATCATCAAGCTCACCTACGAAGCAGCGCCCGAGTAGTCGCAGCGCGGGATTCGGAAGACGGTTCGCAACTCACCCGTAGCGGCGCTTTCCGCCGTCGACGCCCAAGTAACGCGGGCTTGTGGC
Source organism: Myxococcales bacterium (assembly GCA_013298325.1). Lineage (GTDB taxonomy): Bacteria > Myxococcota_A > Polyangia > Polyangiales > Polyangiaceae > JAAFHJ01. The sequence goes on from JAAFHJ010000450.1 coordinate 3,964, forward strand.
GGGGCCTTCCGGGGCGGCGTAGGGGCGCGTGTCGAGATCGTTGCGCGCGTGAAAGAGCGCCTCGTACTCGTCGATGGCGAGGATCCGTTGGCGCTCCAGGCCGGCGACGCGCTTCTGGGCGCCGGCGACGACCGTCCCCGTGAAGAAGGCGGCCGCGGAGCCGCTCCCGTAGGAAAAAAGGCCGAGACGGGCGCCGTCGAGGGGGGCCGGATCGGTGGCGAGGAGGCTCCCGAGGGCGGCGTAGAGTGAGCCGGTGTAGCTGTTGCCGATGCGCCGCGGGAGCGTCAGCGAGGGGCCCACCTTCTCGGCGAACGTCGCGTCGGCGGCGGTGGCGTCGAGCCCCTCTTCGGCGAGGAGCTGGCGGTGGGCCTTGATCGCCATCTTGCCGTAGGGGACGTGATAGACGAGCCGGTCGAGGGCAAGCACCGAAAACCGCTCGGTTTCTTCCCGCTCTTCCTGGAAGTTCCGGTAGGCGCCGGTGACCGCGTTCAGGTAGCACTCG
>JAAFHJ010000451.1:0-2458 GCA_013298325.1 Myxococcales bacterium
GCCGAGTAGCCTGTGGACGCCGCCATTCACCTCTCCCTCGCTGCCGGAACGCCCGCGTGGCTCATCCCCGTGACGGCGACGCTCGCAGCGATCTCCCTTGTTTTCCTCGGGTTTGAACTCGTGCGAGGGCGTGCGAGCGTTGCGCTCCGTAGCGCCGTCGGGGTGACTGGCTTCGTCGGGATCGCGCTCCTCGCGGCGGCGGTGCTCCGCCCCGAGCGGGTCGACGCAAAGGAGAATTCGGTCCCCGCAAAGGTGACTCTCCTGCTCGATCAATCGCAGAGCATGGCGCTTTCCGAGGAGGGGAAAGCGCGCACCGCCCGCCGGGATGAGGCGGTAGCGGCCCTCGAAGCGCGCGGCGGCGCAAAGGGGGGCGTGCGGCTTGAGAAAGTCGGATTCGCCGACGGCCTTTCCGACGGGGAAGGGGGGCCACGCAGCGACCTCTCCAAGGCATTGACCGAACTCACCGAACCGCGGGGATCTGCGTTAGAAAATCGCGGAACTTCCGCGGAACGCCCGAAGGCGATTGTGCTGTTTTCCGACGGCCGCCTCGACGACCCGAGCGCGGAAGCCGACGAGCATATGCTCAAGCGTCTGGCGCCGGCTGGGATGCCGATCCATACCGTCCTCACGGCGGGGCCGACGGTCGCCGATGCGAGCGTCGCCTCGGTCCGATCGACGGGGAACGCCGTCGCACACGCGCCGCTAGCCCTCCGAATTGGCGTCGTTTGCACCGATCGTTTGAGCTGCAACGAAATCCCGGTGACCGTCTCCGAACTCCGCGAGGACGGCCCCAAAGTGGCGCTCGCCCGCGGGGTCGCGACCGTCAAGGAGGGGCGTGGCGAAGTCGAGGTGCCGATCACCCTCGATCGGGCAGGGACCCGCGTCATTGAGGTCGCGATCGATGCCCCTTCCGGCGATACGATCGCCGAGAACAATCATCGTTTCCTCCCGTTCGCCGTGACCCGCGATCGCGTGCGTGTCCTTCACGTCGCCGGTCGTCCGACGAACGATGTTCGCACCTTGCGCGACTGGCTCAAAAGCGATCGCGCCGTCGATGTCGTGTCGTTTTTCATTCTGCGGACGCCGACCGACAATCCCCACGCGACGCCGAGCGACCTTTCGCTGATTCCGTTCCCCGTCGACGAACTCTTCACCGAGCACCTGCCGTCGTTTGACGCCGTTGTTCTTCAAGATTTCGACGCGCAGCCCTATGGCCTCGAGCGCCACCTCGGCCAGCTCTCTCGCTACGTGCGTGGCGGTGGCGGGATTGTGATGGTCGGCGGGCCGAATTCCTTCGTCGCCGGCGGTTACGCGAACACGCCGCTTGCCGATGTCTTGCCGGTGCTCCTCGATGGGGCACCGGGCGCGACCTCCGCCGACCTCGGCGACGTCGTTCCGAGTTACACCGCCGAGGGGCGCGGCGCGGCGCTGCTCGCTCCGTTGCGCGGGCTTGCCGGCGAAGAGCTCCCGGCGATGCCAGGGACGAACATCGTCGGCGCGGTGCGGCCAGGGGCGCTCGCACTTTGGGTGCATCCTTCACGGAATGCCGGCAAAGACGGAGCAAAAATGCCGATCTTGGCCCTTGGCGATGCGGAGAATGGGCGTTCGATCGCGCTCACTGTCGACGGCTCTTGGACGCTCGCCTTCTCCTCGCTCGGCGAGCGCACCGGCGGCCGCGCCCATGCCGCCTTCTGGGATGGCCTCCTCGGATGGCTCATGCGCGACAGCCGCTACGAACTCCTTCAGGTCGGCCTTGAGTCCCCCTGCGTGGCGGCCCCTCCGTCGGACGCGCCCCCTACAGAAGCGACCGCCAAGCGCCCGGTGCTTCGCGTCCGCGGGGCGACCGACGCCACCGCGGTGACCCTCGAAGTACGCAAGATGGGCGGTACCGCGCAGAAAGCGATGGCGGTCTCTGCGCCAGTAACACGCGGAAAAGACCTGCTTTTTACCCTTCCGGCGCTTCCACCTGGCGGCTTCACCGCCCGGGCCAAGCTCCGCGGCGGCTTCTCGACGACCTTCGACTTTGCCTGCGAGGCCGGCGGCGACGAGTGGGCCGACGTCCGCCCCGACGAAGGGCGCCTCCAACGCCTCGCCGCGGCGACCGGCGGAACCTTCGTGCGGAGCGACGCCCTCGGGAGCCTTCCGTTGCCGGCGCCGACGGTCATCACCGTGGAGCGTCGCTCGCGACCGCTGCTCGCGAATTGGCTCTGGGCCTTCCTCGCGGCGGCGGCGCTCGGCGGCCACTGGGTGCTTCGACGCCAAGCGAAGCTGCTCTAACGGGTCGTAAAGTTTCTAAAAATCGTCGTCACGAAGTTCACGCAGCGCGCGGACGACGGCGGTCTGGCCGAGCTTCAAGAGGGTGCTCTTTTCGCCGGCGCGCGTCAGTTTCTCGACGGTCTCTAGGAGGACGAGGCGCCCCACTTCGGGGCCGCAGAAATTCACCACTTCGGCCCCGAAG
>JAAFHJ010000451.1:2468-4456 GCA_013298325.1 Myxococcales bacterium
TCGAGGCGGCGGGCGACGGCGATGAGGCGGTTCGGGCCCTGGTCCCGCGCCCTTCGCCGTGGAGGATGCCGACGTTTCATGGCGCGCTCGCTACCGCGATCTTGGCCGCCGCGCCGTGACTATTTGGAGGCAGGCTTCTTCGCGCAGGCGGCGATGTTGGCCTGAATGTCCTTCTTGCCTTCGTCGGCGTAGGTCGAAAGGGCGCCGTTCGAGAGTTTGGTTTTTGCCTTGAGTGCCTTGAACGCACAGGTGCAGGTCTCCTCTTTGGCGCCCTCTTTTTTGCACGATTCAACGAAGTCGGTCTTGGCGCGCGCCTCCGGATAGAGGGTGCCGCAGGAAAGGTAGAGGGAGTTCCGAAGGCTCACGTCGACGTCCCCACCGTCGGCGACGCGGGCGGCGACGCCGGGGTAGGTGCACTTGCAGAAGGGGCCCATCGCATCTTCGCCGGGCTTCGCGCAGGATTTCATATAGATTTCCTCGAGTTCACCGGCCATGCAGCCCGTGACCTTCTTGTGGACGGCCGCCTTGTCGTTGGCGTCGAGGTCGGCCTCGAGCGTCCCCTTCACGGAAATAATCGCGTCGTAGCTGCAGATGCAGGCGCCGGGGGAGACGTCGCCCCCTTTCGTGCATTCGTCCATGAACGCCTTCTTCAATTCCGCCGCGGTCGGCGGTTTTTCTTTGGAAGAAGTCGTCGAAGAAGCCGGCGAAGCAGTGGCCGTTGCGGCCGGTTTTCCACCGCCGCAGGCGACGAGAGCGAGAGCGAACGGGGCGAGGAGGAGAATGCGCATTGCGCTCCGTACCACCCGAGACCTTCGTCGTTGAAGGGTTCCGTCGGCTATTCGACCGCTTTCGTGCCGCAGCCGGCGCAAAACCGTGCCCCGGCGATGAGCTCGCCGCCGCAACCGATGCAGAACTTCTTTGCCGCCGCGGCGGCGACCGGCGTCCCGCAACCGGCACAGAAGCGCGCCCCCGGCGGGAGCGCCGCCCGGCACGAGGCACAGGCCCCTTGGTGGGCGACCGCCGCGCGCATGTCTACCTGGGGCGCCTGATCGTGCTCGCGGGCCCTCGTCCAGAGCTGCTCGACGGCGACGTTCGCCTGAATGTGGGCCGCTTCGGCGCCGAGGTCGGGCGCACAATTGCGGCACATCGTTCGTTGTGAATTCCAGCAAATATCGGGACAAACCCAAATTCCGCAACGCGTACATTGGCAGAATCGCGGGCGGATCTCCTGGATCGCTTCCGCGAAGGCGTCGTCCCAGGCGGAGCCTCGCAAGGCATCCTTCATGTGGCCGACGCCGTAGCCCGCATCATTGACCACGCCGCCGAAGATCGAGCCGGCGGCACGGAGGAGGGAGCCGGCCATGCCGATGCCGCTCGTCTTGTAGGAAGAGCGATGGCCATTTCCGCATTTGTCGCAGAAGAACTCGAATTGATAGCCGTTATCGTTTGAATGATCCCGGTAGTTTCGGGTGAATGATTGTGCCACGTTGGGTGCCCCCTCACTCGTTTGCTGGTCGGTTGCGTCGTGTTCTAGCGATTGCCCGTCGAAGCGGCGACCCGGCGCAGGCGGTTGGCCGCTTCCGTGAAGACGGCGCTCGTGCTCGTCGCCGTCGCGCTTGGGCGGGCCGCGTTCGAAAGGAGCTTTTCGTAGGCGGCCTTCGCGTCGACCGCATCTCCGCTTGCTTCCAGCGCTTTTCCGTAGGCGAGCTGGGCTTCGAAGTGGCGGAGCGGGTCGGCCAGTGTGTCGCAGCTCGTGGCGGCGTGGTCCAAGTAGGGGATCGCCTCACGCGCCTTTCCAGCGAGGAGGTGGACGCGGCCGACGGCGAGATCGAAGCGCGCGGAGCGTCGCGTCACGGGCGGCAGCGGCAGGTACTCGGGGAGAATCGCTAGCGCATTTCGCGCATCGGCCGGCGTCACGGCCGGCTCCGCGTAGGCGAGCATCCACCGAAGCGCACGCGAGGAGGCTTCCGCGCCCCCCGCCGTCGACG
>JAAFHJ010000458.1 GCA_013298325.1 Myxococcales bacterium
TTCGTCGAAAACGACCTCTGGTACTTCACCATGGAGCTCGTCCGTGGCGAAGAGTTTTTGCAGGCGATCGCCCACAACTCAGCACCCGAAGATCGCTTTCAGGCGGGGCGAAACACGCCCGGGCGACCCGACTCCTTTTCAAATCTGATTGGTGGAAGTCAAACGCTCGCCCTCCCGCCCCTCAGTCGCGCAGACGAGCACGGGCGGCCGAGCCCCGTCGGACTTTATCACCCGGTACCTTTCGCCGAACGTTGCGACGCGAAGCGTCTGCGCCGCCTCCTCATTCAATTGGTTCGAGCGCTTCGGTATCTCCACGATGCCGGGAAGATCCATCGGGACGTCAAATCGAGCAATGTGCTCGTTACCGACCGCGACCGCCTCGTCCTTATCGACTTCGGGATCGCCGTCGACAGCGATCCCGCCCGGCGCCAAGGGCGGATGGCCGGCACCCCACTCACGATCGCTCCCGAGCACGCCGCCGGGCGTCGCGCCACGGCCGCGTCCGATTTCTACGCCGTCGGGATCCTGCTGTACCAAGTCCTCGCCGGGCGCGACCCCTTCGAGGGGACGCTCCAGGACGTTCTCGCCGCCAAGCGTCGAGGCAAGCCACGCCGACGGGAAGAGTTCGCCGCAGACGCCCCCGACGACCTCATCGATCTCGCGATGGCTCTGCTTTCGCCGACGCCCGAGGCGCGGCCCGATGCCGAATCGGTCCTTGCGGTTCTTGAGGCGGGGCTCAGTCTGTTCCCTCCGTCGCTCGGGAGCGCGCCAATCGCGCCGACCGATGAGGAGATCTTCGTCGGTCGCCAGCGGGAGATGGATGTACTGTACACCGCTTTTGGCGCGGTGCGGGCGGAGCGAGAGCGCATTCTTCGGAATGTGCTCCCACCGGTCGCGACGTCGACAAGCGACCTCGATGCCGATTCTCACCGCCCTTCGGCGCCGCCTCCCCGCAGTGAACGCGGCGAGCGTCAGCCGACACCGATCGTGTTGCTTGAGGGGGAGTCGGGGATCGGAAAGTCTCATATTCTCAATATGTTCCGCGACCAGCTTTCGGCGCGTCGCCCCGCACCGCTCGTTCTCGCAGGTCGCTGTCACCCCGATGAAGCGGTCCCCTTCAATGCCTTTGATCGGATCTTTGCGCAGATAGCTCAATGGCTCGACCGGTTCGTCGCCGAAGACGTCGCGCGCTTCTTGACCGGCTCTGCGTGGACCCTCGCGGAGAGCTTTCCTGTGCTCGTTCCGCTCCTGGAGCGGATCGATCTCGAAGAACCGACGAGCCCCATCGACCCCATCGAACGCCGTCGTGAGGCGTTTGCGCAGGCCCGGGAGCTCTTCGCGCGGATCGCCCGTGAAGTGCCTGTCGTGCTCGCTTTTGACGACTTCCAATGGGCCGACGACGACAGCCGTGGCCTCCTCGCCGCCCTGCTCCGCCGGCCAACGCCGATCGGGCTCTTTGTCGTCGTGTCTGCACGCGAGCGCCCGGAATCTCGCGTTTTTGCAGATGTATCCCCCGAGGTCATCGTCGTGGGCCCGCTCCCACGCGCCGAATGCTTGGCCTTCGTCGAGGCGGCAGTCGCCCGGGGCGCCCATCCCGAGGCCGACGTCGACGCCATCGTCGAGGCGTCTTCCGGACACCCGTTTTTGTTGGACGAACTCCTCCGTTCGTCGCGCCTCGCCACCGCCGGCACCTCCGGCGAGCACCGCCTGGTCGAAGCCTTGCTCGCCCGCGTCGACTCTCTCGAAGACGATGCACGTCGCATGCTTGAAGCGCTTTCCCTGGCGATTAAGCCGCTCCCACAGCCGCTCATCGCGCAGGTGGCTGGCGTCGATCCGTCGATCGCTTTCAAGCACGTAAAGCGCATGAAACTCGGGCGTTTGGTGAAGCTCGATGGTCTTCGGGCGACCGACCCCGTCGAGCCGTACCACGGCAAAGTTCGCGAAGCCGTCCGCAGCCGCCTGGACGACGAAGCCCGCCGACGCCTCCATCGGCGCCTCGGCGAAGCATTCGCAAGTCGCGAACCGGTCGACGACGACGCGCTCTTCTTCCATTTCGCCGGCGCCGAGGATCACGCCCGGGCTCGCCCGCTCGCGATTCGGCTGGCCGAGGGGGCGGAGCGCGCCCTCGCCTTCGACCGCGCTGCGAACGCCTACCGATACCTGCTTCGACGTGCGGAGGCCGAAGGACGTTCTACCGCGGAATTGCTTGTCTCTCTCGCCACTGCGCTAGCTAACGGCGGCCGCGCCCGTGAAGCGGCCGACCTTTTCCTCCGGGCCGCCACGGTTCATGGCGGCCGTCGTGGGCGTGTTCTCCGGCGCCGCGCCGCAGAAACGCTTTTGCGTGCAGGATACATTGATGATGGGGAGCGCCAGCTCAATGGGGCCCTCGACGACGTCGGTCTGCCGCTTGTGCGCCCCTTTCTCAAGGTGCCGATGTTCCTCTTTTCCCGCGGCCGGCTCGCGCTGCGTGGGCGGGCGTATCGACTACGCACGGAAGAAGCGATTGAGCTCGGTGCCCTTGAGCGGATCGATACGGCCTGGGCCGCGGCGTGCGGTTTCCTCATGTCCGATCAGCTTCGCGGATTTGTGTATCATGCAGAGAATCTCCGGCTCTCGCTCGATGCAGGTGAACCGAAGCGCCTGATCCGGGCCCTTGGGATGGAAGCGATCTTCCTCTCCACGCGGGGCGAAGAAGGCGAACGCGACGGCGACGGGCTCCTTGAGGAGGCTGACCGCCTCGTCGCCCAACACGGTGACGCCTACTCGGCGGCGTGGATCAGTACTGCTCGATGCATGTCGCAGGCGGTCCGCGGCCACTGGGATCAGGTCGCGCTGCGTGCCGTGCCGGCGCTCCTTGAGCTCGAGAAGCACAACGTTGGCGCCCATTGGGAGATCGGTACCGTTCGCCAGAACGAGCTTTGGGCCTTCGGATATTTCGGCGAATTTGCTCGCTTGGAAGATGCCGTCGAGCGCGCCCGTTTGGCCGCGCGTGCCATCGGAGACAAGTTCGCCGAGACCGCCCTCCGCGTCGGCGTTCCGAATCTCGTTCACCTGTTTCGGGATGACCCGGTCGGCGCGCGGCGGGATGCCGAAGAAGCGACCGCCTCGTGGGCCCTCGACGGATTCCACCTTCAACACTTGCAGAGTGCATGGAGTCGCTCCATCTCCTTCCTCTACGAAGGGGACGTTTCGAGCGCCCAGGCGCTTCTCCGCGAGACCGACGCCCGCTACGAAGGGTCTGGCCTCGATAAGCTTCGTCCGAACCGCATTCTCGCTGTGGAAACGCGCGGTCGGGTAGGCCTCGCCGTTGGCGACGACGCAACCGTCGTCGCCGCGATCGCCGCCCTCCGCGGCGAGAATGTCCCCTGGGCGACCGGCCTTGCGGCGGCCTTCGCGTATGCACGCGCCGTCGGGCGAAATGACGGGAGTGAGAACTCCTTCGCGGAGCAGATCCTCGGAACCCTCGATGAGGCGAAGCTGGGAAGCTACCGTTTCGCCATCGAACGCGCGATCGCGTGGCGTTCCGGTGACTGGGCGGGCGTCGAGCGCGCGGAACTCGCCGTCTCTGCCCAGCGCATCGCCCGCCCGGAACGCTTCCTTGACGCCTTCCTCCCGATACCGTCGCTTCGTTAGAGACCGTCGCGCAAGACGTCCCCAAGCGGGCGTCGGAAGGCGCGAGCGGTCGCCGCGGTCGCCGCCGTCAACCGAAAGGCCAAAAGCGGGATGACGTTCGGAGTTCTCGGGATGATCTGACGAAAATCGCGCCGCGCCTCGTCGAGCCAGCCATCGACCACCGCTTCGAGGGCCGGCACACGATCGGGGGCGGTCCGCGAATCCTCTTGGCGTCGAAACAGGAAGGGCGCGGCATGGGGGTGCACCGAGAGACCGAGCGCGTTGGCCGCCGACCAGACGCGCGCGACGAGCCGTCCACCGTTCAGCCACGTTTCGGGGGCGTTCTCGTCGCCGAGGTCGCCTTCGAGGACGGCGAACGCATCGCTCGCGGCGAGGTCGTCGGTGCTGGCGGTGGCGAGGCCGAGGCCCCCATCGACGGTGCGGATGGCGTCGAGGTGGCGTCGGTGGACGAGCACGGCCAGGCCGGCGGCGTCGGCCGCGGAGAGCTCCAAACTCGCGAGTTCAAGGCCATCCCCGGTGGCGAGCGCATCGTTGCGATCGCGCCGAAGTTCCTTCACAATTTCTTCGTGGAGCGACTCCTCAATCCACCGGCCGCGATCGACGCGACCGAGGATACCGCCGAGGGTCGCAAGCGCCGATGGGTCGGTGAACACGTGCAGCGAAGCCGGCCCCGCCGCTTCCACGAGCGCCGCTTGTGCCCCGTCGGGGAGAGGCGTCCGCGTGAGGCTCCGGCGCCGGTTCGTCGTTCGC
>JAAFHJ010000452.1 GCA_013298325.1 Myxococcales bacterium
ATCGCGAGGAGCCGGAGGGCGCGCTCCCAGAGGGTGAGCACCACCAGGTCGACGGCGACGGCGGGGCGCGGGTAGGCGTCCGGCTTGTAGTTGGCGAGGAAGGTCTGGTCGTCGGTCATGGGGCGATTCCGCGGGTGCCGGTGAGGCGTTGGGTGGCGGTGGCGATCGTCTCGCGCCGCATTCCTGCGGCGGCAAAGGCGACGTAGGCTTCTTCGGCGCGGGCCGGAAAGTCGAGGAGCGGTCCGCCGCCGGGGATCGCCGGGACCGGGCTCGTCCCGTCGTCCAGAAGGACAATCTTTCCGAGCGCCTCCGCGGGGAGGCGCTCCATGAGGTCGTCCAGGGTCGCGCGTACGCAATGGCTCTTCGCTTGACCGGCGACGAAGACTTCGTCGTGGGAAAGAATCGCCTCGAGGAAGCGGGAAACCTCGGTTTGAGAGCTGTGCGCGAGCGCCGGCACTTCCGGCGAAAAAGCCGAATAGTGTTCGGTCAACGCATCTTCCCCTTTTCCGAGGAAAAGAACTTCGTTTTTGCGCGCCAGCGCGTGAAAGAGCCCCGCCTCCGCGAGGGCCGGGACGATCGCGCCAGAAGGCCCCCCAAGCGTCGCGTGGTAGGGCCAGATCGTGAGGATCTTTCTGTTCTTACGGAGTTCCTCCAGGTACCTCGCGACCGCCGCTTCGTCGCGGATCGGCCGGTAGACGGAGAAATCCTCAATCACAGAAAACGGCGGTGCCGGTCGCCCAGACGGATCGCGCCAAAAGTGCGGCGAAAAGACGTGCCAGGCGCCGTGGCGGTCGGCGGTGAAGGCGAGGGTGGTGAGCGCGCTGCCTGCGTCGTAGATGAAGCCGGCGATGCGCGCTGTGTCGGCGTCGGCGCCGGGAACAAACAGACTTCCGCGCGGGTGGGCGAAACAGAGCTGGGGGTCGATCACCAGCAGCACCCGGCGAATGACATCGTCGACGCTCGGTCGCCACCGCGCTTGATCCGCCGCCGCGGCGACCTCGGTCGTCCGTTCCAGGTAGATTTCGGTCGCGTCGCTCGCAGCGAAATAGCTCGGTCGCGTCATCGTCGCCCCCGTTCAGGAAATAGAGTCTTTCGTACTCTATTTGCGCCGCTGGGGCGATTTGGGCAATCAGAATCGATGCGCGCCGATGATTTAGTAGTCGCCGAGCTCGTCGTCGGCGATCGCTTCGAGAGCTCCGCCTTCGCCGGGGGCGAACCAGAAGCTGGCGATGCCGCAGTCGATGCAGACGAGGCGGTAGCATTTCGCCGACGAGTTCACCTGGAGCGCGATGTGCGCCCCTTCGTTCGGGCACTTCGGCGCCGGTCCACGCCGGTAGCTCAGCCAAAGGTCGGGAATGCTTGCATCGGGCAGGGCCCGGAGGCGTTCCGGCTTCTTGACGTCGCTCATGATTTGCCAGCCCCTATCACGGGTTCCGTTGCGATGGCGTGCACTCGAACAGCCTCCCCGTCACTTTTTCTTTTTCTTCTCGAGTTGCTGGCGGGCCAGGTTGGCGATGGCGCCTGGCACGTCCTTGCTCCCCTGGATGAGCTTCAATTCATGATCCCGGAGGTACGGTACCCAGCGTGACGCAAATGCAAGCGGCGTCCTCGGGTTGCAGACCATGTTGTATTTCACTTTGTGATTCCGTGTCCACTCCACATCGCGGGCAATCACCATAAGCACGTCGTCGGCCGTGTTACGATTTGCAGTCATTTGAAGGACTTCCTGCTCGGTGAGGAACTCGCTTTTTGCTGCAGCGGCGCGGACCAGGGGATTTGAATCGCGGAGCGCAAGGCGTCGGTCCGAGGACTTGCCCATGAGCGCACGACGGATGCGCTGGGAGGGGGAAAGGTCTTGGAACTTCTTGGCCTGCTCGACGAATTCGGCTTTGAGGACCTCCTTCCCCGTCACCTGATCGATGGCGTGGGTGTCCTCGGTTCCGTCGGTGATTGCCGCGAGGTGCTCCGCCTCCTGAAAGAGGACGTCGTCGTAGGTCGGCTCCTCGGTCGCTTCGGGGATCAGCTCGTCCTTCAGGACCGTCGCGATCTCCTTGAAGGCCGGAATCCCGCTGACTTCCACGTTGTTTCGCGCGGCGAACTCGATGATCCGGTCGGCGGTACTCATCCGCGTCGCGCGGTTTTTGTACAGCTTCTCGATGATTTCCGGCGTTGCGAGGAGGCGCTCTTCGTTGACGGCGATGAGCTCGGCGACCGCCTCGCTCGCGGCGGCGGCCATCGCGACGACCGTCGCCGGGAGCAAGTTCGGATGGCGAAGGAAAAGTCCGGCGATATCGGCGTTTTGCGCGTAGTGGGGCGCAACGAGGTCGAGGATTTCTGGCGGCATCGCGCCCGCGAGCGCGCCGTTGAGAACGGGGCCGGGGAGGTTCGCCAGGGTCGCTTTGGCGGTCGTCGGTGCGTCCCCCTCCTGGAGGGAGAGCAGCGCGATGACGGTAAGCAAATCTCCAGGCTTTACGCCGGGGAGGACCCCTTTTGCCGCCATCGCGCGGAGCGGGGCCGGGCCCGCCGGATCGAGAACGCGCTGGGCGGGGACGGGGAGCGTCGAGACATCAAAATTCATCGCGGTCGGCGGTTCTACCATGGTTCGCAGGCAATCGGCGCGGGCGCAGGCGGTCCGGCTTCCCGTCGGGGGCGGGATGCGTCTATCTTCCGCGGGCGGCGCTCGGAGAGCACCGAGCCAGCAGCCGCCATCGCGGGGGCGTTCCCGTCAGTGAATGCGGCGTTTCTGGAATGCATCGGAGGAGAGATCATGGGTTTGTTCGACTTCGTGAAGAGCGGCGTTCAGGAGATGATGATCGCTCGGCCGGACGCGCTGAAGCACCTCGTCGTCTACAAGCATCCGAACCAGAATGTTCCGATGTTTTCGCAGCTTACCGTCGACAGCGACGAGGCGGCCGTCTTCTTCAAAGACGGGAAGGTCGTCGGCGTCCTTCCGCCGGGACGCCACACGTTGCAGACCCAGAACATCCCGTTCCTCAATTCGCTCATCACGAGCGCGACGGGGGGGAACGTCCTCATCGCCGAGATCTTCTTCGTGAAGACGGCGCCGATCCGGAGCATCCCGTTTGGCGGCCCGATCGGCGACATGATCGACCCGCTCACCGGCGAGCAGGTTTGCCCGCGGATCTTCGGCGAATTCTCGCTTGCTGTGACCGATCCGGTCCGCTTTGTTATCGGTTACGCGGGGCAGGGCGCGACCGGCGACAACGACTTCGTCCTCGACTGGATCAAGGGGCTCTTCCTCCAAGGGGTGAAGACGGTCCTCGGCGAACTCTGCGAAGTGGAGCAGAAATCGGTCCTTCAGTGCGTCGCGCTCACGACGAAGCTCGCCCAGGCCTTCGTCCAGCGCTGCCCCGACTTGAACGATTGCGGCGTGCGGGTGCTCCAGATGGGGCGCTTCGATCTCAACTTCAGCGACGACGATCGCGGGCGCCTCGTGGCGGCCAACGCGGAAATCGCGAAGGCGAATCGCGGCGTGAAGGTCGCGCAGGCGGCGGCGGCGGCGCGCCAGTTCGAAATGGACCAGAAGTTTCAGCAGGACTCTCGCTATGTGAAAGATCTCGCTGGAAATTTCCAGAATTACGCCGCCGGTCAGGCGATGATTGGGGCCGGGCAGGGGATGGCCGCACATGGCGTTGGCGACGGTGGAATGGCCGGTGCTGGCGCCCAGATGGCGGTCGGCATGGGCATGGGGCAGATGATGCAAAATGCCTACAACGCCCCGCCCCCCCAGTTCGGCGCGCCCGGTTTCCCGCAAGGGGCCGCACAAGCGCCGGTTGCCGCGCCGCCGGCCGCAGTGAGCCCTGGCGGGCTCCTTGTCGCGTGCGGGGCGTGTGGCGCCAAGCAGGGGGCTGGGAAGTTCTGCGCGGAGTGCGGGACGCCGCTCGCCCAACCGAAAAAATTCTGCGTCGGTTGTGGCGGTGAGCTCGCACCCGGTGCGAAATTCTGCGCAAATTGCGGTACTTCGGCGGCGGCGCCTCCGCAGAGCGGCGGCTGAGCGATGAACGCCTTCTTCGCTCGCGCTCCGCTCTTTGTCGCGCTCTTCCTCCTCCGTGGGGACGGTTGCGACGGGGACGGTACGCGTCACGACGAAGGCGGACCGTGCACGCGCCCCCGCGACTGCCAGGACGGGCTCGAATGCCTAGCTGGTGTTTGCGTGGGCGACGGCGGCCTACCGACCGACGGTGGAACGGTGAGCGACGCCGGTCGCGACGGGGGCAGCCCCGGCGACGGCGGCTGAACGCGTTTGGCACGAGCTCCGCGCCGTCTCCCGCTTCGCGGACGGACGCGTTCTATGCAGCCACGTTCTCCGATCCGGCGCGCAATTTTCGCGCGGTTTTTGTGCGGAACGCCGACGGCGAACACCGCCGGATCGTGACCAGCGACCGCCAATTCGTGGTAGGCCAGCCGC
>JAAFHJ010000453.1 GCA_013298325.1 Myxococcales bacterium
CATGCGCCTCGATCGCTCCTGGGATCGCTCGGCGCGCCGCTACGAGCGCGTTTACAGCGCCTGACGCGCTCCCCGATCCGGCGGCTCGCTGGGCTCGCCGGCTCGGGTACGGAAAAGTGCGACATGGCTGACCCCGACGCGCTCGAACGACGCCTTCTCCCCCCGAACGCCAAGGGTACCCCCGAAGAGTTCTGGCTCGTCGTGACGAGACGTCACTCGCTCGCCGAAGGAGCAGACGCGAAGCAGCAGAAGCAGCACTTGGCGCTGGCGGCCCTTTTCGCGGGACGTGGTTTCCACGCGGGCGAGCGAGATGCGACGAAACTCGCCAAGTACCTCGCCGTGTTTCGCGACGCGCAGGCCAAGCAGTGCTTCCCCGCGCAGCTCCAGGCCACGGAGGCCCGCATCGTCAACGAGCTCCGAACGGCGGAAGGCATTTCTGCGCCTGAGACCCTGGCGAAGAAGGCGAAGAACGTCTTCACCGATCTCGCCATGTACCTCCTAAGTGACGGAAATAACTTCGACACGATCTCGAACGACGACGCCCGTTGGTCGGATGACCGAGGGATGAGGGGGACCGTGCAGGCCGGTCTTGGGCTCTTCATCTATACCGGCGCCGATGGCACCATCCGTCTCGAGGTTCGAGTCGTCGACGGCGACGCGCTGGCCTTGGGGGCGCGCGAGTACAAGAACCTCACTTCAAGCGCCGAGCCGGCCATCCTCGCCGTTCCATCGGGCAGGCTCCGTCTTGGACAGCCCCTCGCAACGCGTTTGTCTCCGCCCGGCGAGACGCCGGGTCGGAGAACGCATGAAGAGTGCCTCGAAGTTGCTGTGGAACCGGGCGTGTACCGGGTGGCGCTGTACAGCCTCTCCTACGGGGAAAAGTGCGTCGTCGTCGCCGCACGCACCGCCTTGGGAAGCGCGATCACTCAAGTGCGTCCTCGCCCGCTACCGCGGATCGAGGAACAACTCCCCGAATCCCCACCTCGATATGGTCAGAGCGTCGGCGGCATCCTCCACACGTAGTCCCTAGCCCGCTTCGCCTTCGGAAGGTTGCGCCGGAGGATCGCTCGGCGCGATCTTTTTTTGTGCAAAATCCCACGTATACGCTCGGCCAAACCGCAGCATGAAGGCTGCAAGCACGCTCGCGGCGCCGGCCAAAACCGGGGAAGGCGTCGGAGAGATCTGGGCCGCGTAGCCGAGCGCTGCCACGGTCGCGACGGCGCCGGGGGCGAGCGGCAGAAGGAGCCCACCGAGCAGCGTCGGCTGGCGAAACACCCGTCGGATCGCGCCCGCGTACGCGGAGAAAATTCGGTAAAGACCGGTGTTTTCCGCGTCGTAGAGCCACATCGCCTCCGCGAGGGGGCGCGTGTGAAAGAGTGCGAGCGCGAAGAGCAGGAACGGCGCAGCGACGACGAGGGCGATCTGGACGCCTTGCACGGGGTTTCGCGTCGATGCTGTGATCACGAGCGCAGCGACGCCGGCGCCGACCGCTGCCACAACCGCAGCGCCAAGCGCCTGCAGGGCGGCGAGGCCGACGAAGGGGAAGAAGCGACGATCGCCCCGCGATCCGCCGGGGAAGAGGCGCGCGCGGAGGGCGACCTGCGCCAAAAAAGCGAAAAAAAGAAACGGGATGGCGGTTCCCGCGATGACCGGCACGCTCGCCGTGTGGGCGACGGCAAAAGCGGCCAGCGCCTCGCCGCCGGGGGCAAACAACGACGCATCGCCGTCGGGGCGCGCGCCGGTCTCCGTTGCGACCGCCGTCGCCGCGAGCCAGCCGCCCGCCCAGGAGAAGAGTGCATCTTGCACGCACAGCAGCGCCGCCGTTGCGGAGATACGCACGCGATACGACGCGCGGTTCTTGCTCATCCTGCGCCTCCGAGGACGGCGAGCAACGCAGAAAAGACCCGCGAAAACGTGCCCTTCGCGCCGCTCTTCGCCGCGGTCGGCCGGCCCGACTCCTCGGACACCGCGCGAATCGAATCGTTGCTCCGGTCGCCATCGAGGAGCATCGCGCCGTCGGGATCGAGGGTGGCGAAGGTCGGTCTCGCGCGGCTTGCAATCGGGATTTGAAGCGTGGCGCCACCGGTCGCGTCCTCCGGTCGGCCGCCTTCGAGGGGGAGGCGAACTTCGGAGCCGTCTTCGAAGCGCACGGCAAGCGTCGTCGGAATCGCGCGATCGCCGCGGCGGGCAACCGTCACGAACCCCCGGTATTCGTCCCCGACGCGTCCGTCGGCCAAGCCGGAGGCGGCGGGGAGTTCTCTGGGAACCCGTCGGTAGTGAAAGCTCCGGAGGGCGTCATCGACGGTGCCGCGGTGGTCGATAGCGGCGCGAAATGTGCGAGCCGTCGAGTCGCTATAGATCTGCCCCATCAACGCGTAAAAATCGTCCGGCGAGGGGTGGCGAAAACGGTACCTTCGCGTCCACGTCGCGAGGAGTGTTTCGACTTTCTCGCGACCGTAGATTCTTGCAAACGTTTCAAAAATTGCCGGCACGCGTCCGTAGACGAGGAAGGTGTAGTGGCCCCCCGTCGGAAAACTCGCCGCGGCGCTCCCGACGGAGATATCGGCCGCAAATGCGTTTGAAGTTGGCCCCTGAATCGCCTCGCTTGCCACGCGTAAGAAGGGAAGATCGAGGAAAGAGCCAGCACAGGAAAATTCGGTGCAGAGTGCGCCGTTCTGCGCGAAGCTGTTGATCCCTTCGTCGAGCCAGGGGAAGGCCGCTTCGTTGGTCGCGACGAGCCCGTAGAAGTACTCGTGGCCGAACTCGTGAATGGTGAGCAATTCCGGGGAGTGGAGAAAGCTGGGCGTTCGGCAGGAGCCGCCGGTCGTGATGAGCGTCGGGTACTCCATGCCGCCCGCCTCTTCTGCGGCGGCCGGCGGGTGGACGACGGTGAGGTTGGGATAGGGGTAGGGGCCGAAACGCGCGCGAAATTGGGGAATTGCGGTGCGGAGGGCGGCGAGTTCGCGGCCTATGATCGCCTCGCAGCCGCGCGGGGCGAGGGTGTGGACGGAGATGCCATCGATGGTTTCGTCACGGGCAACGAATTCGTCCCAGGCGGCAAAGGCAAAATCGTGGACATGTTCGGCGAGGAAACGCTCGCGGCGGCGCCCATGCTCTGTCGTGATTCCCTGAGAAAGGCCAACCGCACCGACGACAAAGGACTCCGGCGTATCAATGGTCACGTCGTAGCGGCCAAAGTCGGCGTAGAACTCGGAAAGTCGCCGGAACGGGAAGTGGACAAACGTGCCATCGTCGGCAAGCACCGCGAGCTTCGGAAACCACTGGCCGGCGAAGTGGAAGCTCCCCGCGTAGCCGGTGCGAAGCACAACCTCGGGCAACTTACTCGAAAAATTTACCCGAAACGTGGCGGTTTCCCCGGGGGCTATCGCCGTCGCGAGCGGAATGCGTGCGTCGGTTTCGTCGCTGGTGTCGCCCGGCACGCCGTGAAGATCGGCGTCTTTCCAGAGATCTTTGGCACTCTCGCCGTCGGTTCGGACCCAGGAATGGACGTCAATAGAGCCAGGATCGCCCGCATTTCCTCCGCGAAAACCGCCGCTCGGGTCACGATTAAAGAGAGATTGATCATTCTTAAAGGCGTTGAGGTAAAGGTGTACCCAAAGCTCTTTCAGCGGGGCGCAGCTTCGATTGACGAAGGTGACGGTCCCGGTCCCCTCGAGCGTGTGCGCCGACGGATCGAGGCGGACGTCCCACGTGTACGAGGCGGTGTCGGCCGGCGGCGGAGCGAGCGGCTCGTCGACGCCGCGGGCCGGCTCGCGGGGCGGCGCATGGGCGAGGTCGTCAAGCGGGGCGCAGCGTCCACCGCCGCCGGGGAGGGCAACGGCGCGCGTCGCAACGAGGGCGCCTGCGAGGGGCAGCGCAGCGAGCAGGGGGGACGGGCGTCGCACGGGGCGGTTATCGACCGGTTCCCCGGCGCGCGTCGACGCCAAAAAGCGAAAGCTGCGCGTTCGGGGGGGCGTTCCGCGGTTCGGCGGCGCGCGGCGCGCTTCGCTTCGGAACCAAGAAGTGATCGCCGCGCGGCGGGCCATCTCCTGATGCGCGGATGGCGTCGGAAAGCGGCCATTCCGAAAAAGGCAGTAGTCCAAGACGACGCGCGGTCTTGAGAAACAGCGCCTCAATCAATTGGGCATAAACGCCAGAACCGCGCTGGCGAGCGTGAAACGAAGAATTGTAGATTCGAGGGCTATTCGTCTCCGTTTCCGCGTCCCAGCCTTCGCCGGCCATTTCCTGGAGGCGCGCCAAAATCTTCTCCGCGCGGAGGGGGACCGCTTCTCGCAGACGTCCGACGAAGACCTCCTCGACGGCCAGCCCCGGTAGGCGAAGCAGGGTGAAACTGCACCCTTGGGCGCCTGCATTCTTTGCCGCCTCCAAAAGGGCTGGAATTGCATCGTTATTGAGGCCGGGGATCAC
>JAAFHJ010000454.1 GCA_013298325.1 Myxococcales bacterium
ACGCTTCCGGCGACGCCGGGGCGTGTTCTTTGCCCGCGGAGCTGCCGGATGGCCCATCCAACAATGCCCCGTGGCGTCTTGCGACGATTGACGTCGCCCGGGCGCCAACCGCGGTCTGCAATGACGGAACCCCGGCAACGTTCGCGATTCGTCGCAACCCTTCGAGCAAACGATGGATGATTTGGCTCGAAGGGGGCGGCGAATGCCACGATGGTGCGTCATGCGACCAGCGGTGGAGCGCTGCGAGTGGCGCCGAATTGATGAGTTCGACCACCATTCGCGCGCGCGCGACGGCAGGAACGTTAGGCTTTCCGAGTAGCGGTGTCTTCGCCAATGATCCAAAGGAGAATCCCGCATTCCACGACGCGAACGTGGTCGAAATTCAGTATTGCTCGAGCGACCTGTGGAGCGGTGACCGCGCCGGGAATAGCTCACTCCCCGTTGGTGACGTCGGCAAGTGGAATTTCCGTGGGCGCGCGATTGCCTTTGCAGCCCTTACCGAGATGCTCGCGACGCAAGGGCTCGCGGATGCGACGGAAGTAACGCTCGGCGGCGGTTCGGCAGGTGCTGCCGGGATCTTCAATATTGTAGACGAGATGCGGGCGCAGCTCCCCGCGACGGCGCGCGTGATTGCCATTGCCGATGGCGGGTTTCAAATCGGATATCCCGCCTACGACGCGACGACCAAGAAGGAGAGCACTTCGCCCGTCAATCCCGTCGAAGCGATCGCCCTTGCTGGCTATCAGAACTGGGGTGGGGGAGGGGACGCCAGCTGCACCACCACTGCGGCCGATCAGACGGCTCGGGTGTTCTGTCGCTCTTCGGAGAATTTGCTCCTAAATGGCCATATTGCGACGCCGATTATGGTCGTCAACAACCAATACGACATCAATCAGGTCTCGCGCCTGGGAATCGATCTGAATCGGAATTCTGGAAAGGTGGCAGACTCTTTCCAGGCAGCCTTTGCGAAGCGCTTCGCCTCACGAATGCGAGCGCAATTGGAACTCGTCGGCGCGCGCCACGCCATTTTCGCCAACTACGACGGCCTGCATGTGACCTCCCAGAGCGATCGCGCTCAAACCACAGAAATCGGCGGCGTTGCTCTTCGCGATGCCATCGCCGAGTGGCACAAGACGCCCTGCGCGCCGGTACGACGAATCGAGGCGGAGATCGCGGGTCAGCCAGGTTTTTGACGGTCCCGACGATTCTCGGACTTCATGAACACCACGCGACAAACTTCAATGCTCGGATCGGAAGACGTCTGCCTTCGCTACGGGAGCCAGTGTTGCTTCATCGACGAAGGGACAATGGTCGCAATTGCGGCGAGTACAATCGGGAATAGCCCCGTCTACGGTGTCCGTCTTGAGGCGGCGCCCGGCGCCGTCGAGTGGTTCTTCTGGTGCGGCGAACATCGCGATGACGTTGATTTTTACGCGCCCTACCACGCGAGGCATCTCGTGGAGATGCTCCCGATTGTGGTTCCCTACTTGGCGCTAGAACCGGGATTCAAGTTTATCGTCGACGACGCTGGCTACGAAGACGTCTGGCGGGAATCCGACGAACGCCTCTCGTTGCCCGGCGTCGCGCGAGACGAAAAAGCGCGTTGACCTGTTTGACGAGGAACGCGCCGGCATCCGTATTTGAGATCAGCGAACGCCGCCAAGGAACGTGTTCGGAATCACCGCGAGGACCTGCGTTTGGGTCATCTCGCCTTTTTCGTCGACGGCGTAGTTGTCCTCTTCAATCTTGAGCGACCGCGTTCCGGTCACGTCCGCCGTGCCGACGACGCGGAAGGGGATCGTCGGGGAAAACGCCGAGTCGCGCGCGAGGATGAGCGCGAGATCCATCGGGATTGCGACCGGTACGCGCAGTGGGCTCGTCCGCTTTGCGGCCAGCCACACGCCGCCTTCGGGCGCCTGAAATTGGATGGGAAGGGTGTACTTTCCCCCCATCGTGACGGTGCCCCGCATCGCGCGGACGGCGACGTCGTAGCTGTTCGGGTTCTTCACATCGAGGACGACCGTCATGCGAACCAGCGGAGGAATCGCCGCCTCTACGCCGTTGATTTCGGCGCCGCGCAACTGCATCGTCGGCTTGGAAACGCAGCCACTTACGCCGGCCGCGCAGAGAAACAGCGGGAGAACAACGGCGGCGCGCGCAAACACGGACGAGACGTTCATGGAAGGCTCCTTCTTAAGCGGCGGTCGGGAGCATTCTGCCACCGACGCCACGATCCCCCCTAGCGCACGGCGCGCGCGACTGACCGAATCTTCACCGGAACTTTTCGTCGCCACCACGTGCGTCGACGGCCCATCCGTGCTTTGTCCATGCTGGCGGCCTGCCAGGAATTTCCCTTTCGTGGGACCTTTCCCTACAGTGGACGGTGGCTGCTGCCCGAGTCGTATTCGATCCGCCTTCCTTTCTCGTTTCCCCCCTCGCGAGTGAATCCATGAAACGCGCCTTCGGCCTCCTCTGTCTCGCCGTCGCCGTCCCCGTTGTTGCCGCTGCGTGCGGTCGCGCCGACCTCGACCTCCCGCCCCCCTACCAAGCGGGGCCTGGTTCCGACGCGGCAGCGCTCCCCGACGGCGCCGCCGACGCCCGCCCCGACGGAACGGCCGACGCGACCCCGGATGGAACGGCCGATGCGACGCCCGACGCGCCGATCCCCGATAGCGGCCCCGACTCCTTCGTCCCCGATGCCGGTTGTTCGGCGGCGACCTGCCCGACGGGGTGCTGCTCCGTCGATGGCGCCTGCATCGTCGACAAGACGGTCGCCGCCTGCGGATCGGGCGGAAATGCTTGCTTGATCTGCCCGGCCGCGTCGGTCTGCGGCAAGGACGGCAAGTGCTACGACGTCAACGACTGCAACCCGAACACCTGCAACGGCTGCTGCATCGGCAACCTCTGCGTCGGCGGGAACGACACCACCGCCTGCGGGGCAAACGGTGCAGAGTGCACCAATTGCGCCGGCGCGAATCAAGTGTGCCAGGCAAATACCTGCGTCGCGGGCGCGCCGAAGTGTAGCGCGGCGAACTGCAACGGCTGCTGTTCCGGAGACGTCTGCGTCGTCGGGACCGACCCGCTCAAGTGCGGCGCCAACGGTCAGGCATGCACCGCCTGCGGCGCCGCCCAAGTCTGCTCCTCGAACGGTCCCCAGGCCGGTGGCGCGTGCGAGGCGCAAAACCCGCAATGCAACCCGGGCAATTGCAACGGCTGCTGCGACGGAAATCGCTGCCGTCAGGGGGCCAACCAGCGCGCCTGTGGCCAGGCGGGCGTCGCCTGTCGCGACTGCGCCGCCGAGGGATCTACGTGCGATCTCCAAGCGAATCCGCGTACCTGCGTGGCCGCCCCCAACGCCTGCCCGACTCAGTACCTCGCCTGTCCGGCCGGCACGGTCACGCCGACGCTCCCGCTCCAAAAGGGGCAGTGCTCCCCGGCCAACCTTGCTGCGCTCGCGGCTGCCTGCGGCCAGGGCCCCGATGGCGCCGCCTGCGTCGCCGCGCGGAACGCCGTCCCGGCCGCCTGCTCGGCCTGCATCGCCCCCTTCGCCGTCCCCTTCCAGGACCTCACAGGTCTCTTCGCCTGCGTCGCCCCCTACCTCGACGCCGCCTGCAACCGCTCCACGGGATGCGCCGCCGACTGCTCGACCGCCTCGTGCGACGCCTGCGCGACCCCCCAGGAGGAGCAGCAGTGTCGTCAGCAGTCGACAAACGGCCAATGCCAGCCCTACTACCAGCAGGCTCAATGCACGTTTACTGCATTCTTGGGGCAGGGAAGCTTCTGCAACCCGCAGACCTACGGCAACTACGGCGGATGGCTCGCGGCTGTCGGCAAGCAGTATTGCAACGCTCCGTGAGCGAAATCGCGCCCACGCGACTCAGTGTGTAATGCACGTATCCGCTCGGCGTCTCGTCGGGCGGATGAGTCGTTTGTACGATTGAATTCCGAAACAATCGATACTGAAGATCTTTCGCCGCCTTCGCGCGTACGCCCAATCATGCTCCGACCCTGTCATCGCTGCCTCCGCCACCACCGCGACGAAACGTGCCCCTTCTGCCAGGCCAGCCAGGCGAGCCTTGTTCGGACTGGCGGCGTTGTGGTCGCCTTCGCGCTTGCCGCGTGCACCACAGCGCCGAAGGTCGACGCGGTCGCCGACGGGAGCTCGCCCCGGCCCCTTGAGACGTCGGTCCCGGTGGCCCCCTACGGAGTTCCCCCGTACGAGGCGCCGCTGACGGTGCAACCCAGCGCAATTCCAACCGTTTCGGCGAGCGCGGTGCCCTCCACGGTCCCTGCAACGGCGCGTCCGACGATCCCGACCGCGAAGCCGCCGGTCCCGCCGAAGCCCCACGATCCGATTCACGAGCGCCACGTGCCGCTCTACGGCGCTCCGTTTTGAGGGCCGCCCTAACCCCGG
>JAAFHJ010000455.1 GCA_013298325.1 Myxococcales bacterium
AGGCCACGCGCCTCCATGATCGCCGGTTTTTTGCGTCTATCCAGACACTTGCATCAAGTGACGCGTTCGCAAAGAAACCGCAATGCCTCAGGTAGCTAGAGGTGTGATAGCTCTCGCCCCCTTATGAGGCGCGCCTTTTTCCCCCTTTTTGCTGCGAAGCCCCCGCCGCTGGCGTCGGCGGCGGTCGCCGGTCGCACGATCGCGGCGGCGGTCCCTGGTCGTCCGGCGAGCCCGTGGGCACCGGTCCCGGAGCCGGGCGTTGCAGCTTCGTGGGTTGCGTCGCTGGTCGACCTCGTGCCACTCCCCGATGAAGCGGAGACGCTCCTCCCCTGGCTCCGCGCGCTTTGCACCCAGCGCGGCCGCCTCGACATCACGCTCGGAAGCCGCCTCGTTCGCGCCTATCGCCTAGTCGGTCACTTCGACCGCGCGCGCGAAATTGCCTCCCTGTTTCCGCCAGCCGTCTCCGGCTTCCAGACCGTCGATGCGCTCCGCCTCGTGACCGAGCGTGCCATGCTCGCCCTCTTGGAAGGGCGCGATTCTCTTGGAGAAGCAGAAGCACGGAACGCGCTTCGCCTGGTGCCCCACCTGCCGAAGGGGATCGGCGTGCGGGAGACCCTCGACGCCCACGTCGCGAACGCAGAAGTCGAAATCCGCACCCGCCAGCCGGAGCGTGCCCGCGAGCTCCTGCGCCACGCCGAG
This sequence comes from Myxococcales bacterium, assembly GCA_013298325.1. Classification (GTDB taxonomy): domain Bacteria; phylum Myxococcota_A; class Polyangia; order Polyangiales; family Polyangiaceae; genus JAAFHJ01. Next base: position 700 of record JAAFHJ010000455.1, read on the forward strand.
CACCTCTGGGAGCGCGTCGAAGGGGGCGCCGCCCGCACGGCGACCGCCTACGCGCTCGCGACGACCGCCGTGCGCCTCGAAGAGCCGGAGACGGCCCTCCGCCATTTCTACACGGTCCTCGACGGCGCCTCGCCGCTCGGCGCTGCCGCGATGCAGGCCCACGGCAACCTCGCCCTCGTCCTCGGGGCGACCGGCCGCCACGAAGAGGCCCGCGGCCATGCCACGCAAGCGATCCTCCTCGCGCGCACCTACGCGCCGGGCCTCGCCGTCGCCGATGCGCTTGATATTCTTGCATTTGTAGAGCTCCTTGCCGAAGAACCGGCCGCCGCTGTCGCCGCCGTCGACGAGGCCTGGGCGCTCCTTTCGAACCAGCCCGACGGTGCCGCAAAAGCGACCGCCGCCCGACGCCGCGCCTGGGCGCTCGCGATGGTCGATCGCCCGGAACTTGCTGTCGAATGGCTCGAAACGGCGCGCATGGCCGGCCCCTCGCCGGACGACGCCGAAGAGACGACGCTGGTCACCGCCCGCGTCCTCGAAGCGCAAGATCGCCATGCCGAGGTGATCGCCTGGGGGGCTCCGCGCCTCGAGACGATGCGGGCCGCCTTCTGGCGGGGCTGCCTCGCCGTCGTCGTCGCCCGCGCCCACCTCGCCCTCGGCCAGACGAACGAAGCCCGCTCCCTCGCCGAGCGCGCCGCCCTCCTCGGCGCCCAGCACGGCTGGATTTACCCCCAGCGGGCCCGCAGCCGCGCCCTCTGGGAGACGATCTTGACCTCCGGCGACAGCCGCGCCGTCCGCCACGCGGAGAAGATGCTCGCCTACGCGGAAGTCCGCCAGCAGAGCCTCCCCGGCGCCACCGATCTGACCCAATCGAACGAAAATCGTGTGGCGCGCGGCCATCTTGGCGGCCACCGCGGCACGATGCCGAGCTTCCACTCGATGGTCGATCCGATGGAGCTCGATCCGTCGCGCCTCGACGCCGGCGCCGGCGAAGGGTCCGACGAAATGCTCGTCTACGTGACGACGCCCCAGGGGGTCGCCCGCGTCCCTCGCCCCCAGCTCGAAACGGCCCTTGAAGGGGCTTCCCTCGTCGTCGACACCCTCGCCCACGTCCTCCGCGTCGACGGCAAAGAGAGCTCCCTCGAGCGTCGCCGCGCCCTCGAACCGCTCCTCGTCCAGCTCCTCCGCCGCGCCCGCACCGGCCTCACCGCCGAGGAAATCCTCAAGGCGGCCGGCGGCCCTGGCCCCGAGAGCGCCGACGCCGAGCACCGCGTCCGTGTCCTCATCAGCCGGATCCGCGATCTCCTTGGAGATCCGCGCACCATCGAGCGCACCCGCGACGCCGGTGAGCACGGCAAAACCCGCTACCGCCTCGCCGAGAACCTCCGCTTTGCGCTCGTCGAGCCGCTCGTTCTCAAAGCCAAATAGGCCTTTTCTATGACGATTCTCTGGTACCTGCTGGCGCTCGCCGTCGGCTTGGCAATCGCCGTTCAGGCGCCCCTCAATGGGCAAGCGGCAAATGCCGTCGGCGTCGGCCCGCTGCTCATCATTAGCAATATCGTGGTGCTCCTTGGGAGCATCCCCGTCTATTACCTGTGGCCGGAAACGGCCCGTTGGGGGGCCGTCAGCGGCGTCCCGCTCCTCCATTGGGGCGGCTCCTTGTGCGGCCTCACGATCGTCGTCGGCGGGATGCTCGTCTTCCCGCGCCTCGGTCCGACGACGGCGCTAGGTCTTATTTTGCTTGGGCAATTTTCGCTCGCGCTCGTCCTCGAGCGCCAGGGGTGGCTCGGGATTCCGAAGGCGCCGCTGGAGCCGACGAAGCTCCTCGGCGTCGCCCTGATGCTCTGCGGCTTCGCCGTCACCCAGTCAAAGAATCTCGCAAAGAGCTTCTCCGCGATGACGACCAAAACCGAAGCGGAAAAGGCGGAAACGGCCGACGCAAAAATTCCGATGCCGCCGCCGTCGACGCCCGCCTCCATTCACTGACGACTACACGCGACGAAGGACGTCGGCGATCTCCGCGAGGAGCGCAGGCGGGAACGGCGCGCGGCCATCGATCGGGAGCGTGCACGCCCCAGCCGCATTCACAAACGCGAGCGCCTCGGCGCCGTCGCGGAGCAGCGGGCCACGACGGACGCGCCCGGAAAACGCTTCAAGAACAGCTGCTTCGGCGACAGAAGCGACCCGCGGCGTCTCGTCGGGCGGGACAACGAGACGCTCCCCGTCCCAACCGACGATCGCCGCACAGTCGGCTTCGCAGAGGGTTCCGTCCCCCTCGAAGAACAGAGTGAGCACCGGCCCGCTCCGGAAGTCGTCGTAGACGCAGGGGGGCGCCGGCTTCGCGATCGCGCCGGTCGTGCCGGTCGTGCTTGGCAGCGGCGTCGGTGCAAACTGCACGCGTTCCACGGTCGCGAGGCGGCTCCCAGCAAGTGTCCGAACCTTCACCGTATTTTCTGCATACTGGAGCGCGTGGAGCCCCTCGGGGAGCGCGTCGACGGCCTCGTCAAAGACGCGCGCAGCCCCCTCGGACGCGGCGAAGCGTGCACGATGCAGCGTTCGAAGCGGCACCCCGTCGGCGGTCTTCCGCAGGACGGTGTATGGGGAAGGCGACGCACCGAGGACCCCGAGTTTGACCTGCCACTCGCGGAATTCGGCGGCGGCGTCCGAGCCCCAGACGATCCCGCTCCCGACGCCAAAGGTGAACGGCTCCGCCGGCGAAGCGCGCTCGCCCGTGCGGATCAGGAGGCCAAAATTATGAACGGTTTCCGAAAGATTCGAGAGACCGAGCGCCCCACAATAGGCGCCCCGCGGCGCCGCTTCGAGGGTCTGCAGGAGCGCGTACGCGGCCTCTTTCGGCGCGCCGACGACCGATCCCCCGGGATGGAGGCTCGCAAGGATCTCGGGAAGGGCGACGCCGTCGCGGAGCGTCCCGGTGATTTCGGCGACCATCTGGAGCGCGTACCGGAGGCGGACAAGCTTCCGCGGGGCGACGACGGCGACCGACTTCGGCACGCACAACGGTGTGAGATCGTTCCGCAAAAGATCGGTGATCATCGCAAGCTCGGCCCGCTCCTTCCGGCTCGCGAGGAGCGCCGCCTCGCCGTCGAGCGGCCCAGTCCCCTTCATCGGCTCGGTGGTGACCACGCCGTCGTTCACACGAAAGAAGCATTCCGGCGAAGCGCTGATCAACTCGGAACCGTTGGGGAATTTCACCCAGGCCGACCACGGAAAGGGCGTGAAGCCGCCCGCCCCGTCCCGGTGGAGCGCGGCAAAGAGCGCCGCGCCAGCGACCCCCGGCTCGCCGACCGTCACCCGCGCCGTCAGGCACGCCTGGTAGACGTCCCCCGCCGCGATCGCCGCACGGATCGCCGCCACCGCCGCCGCCTGCCAGGTCCCGTCGATCGCCGTCCGCGGCAACGGAGCCTCCACAGCGAGCGCGGGCGAGGAAACAGGAGCAAGCTGGACTTCCCGACGAAACAGCGAACGGTCGTCCCGCTCGTAGGGGAGAAAGCTCAAGAGAGCGTTCCCCCCGGCGGCGACGAAATCGCCACCAAACCAGGTAGAAGCCTCGATGGGCCTGCCGGGGGCGAGGTCGAGATGCCGGGCGTAGGCGGGCCCGAGGAGCACAGATCCTTTCATAGAACGGCCCGAAAAAAGGCGTCAAAGTAGGCGGGCCCATCGACGGTCCCGTAGGAGTCGGGGTGAAACTGGAGCC
>JAAFHJ010000456.1 GCA_013298325.1 Myxococcales bacterium
CGTGGCCCCTGCACCACAGTGTGCCTGCCCGGCGTCGCCGCGTTCGCGTCGCACGCGGCGCTTCTGCTCAGATCGTCGCCGCGTTCGATGACGTCCTCCTCAAATCCGCGTATCAGTCGCCCGTGCTCTGGCTCCTTCTACGCCCCGCCGCCGCCGGTCCCGCAGGAACGAACCACCTCGGGTGGTTTGCGGAAAACGCGTTGATTGTCGTCGCTGTGTTTGGCGTCGTCGCCCTTGTGGTCTCCTACAAGATCGCAAAAAAGATGAGCAAAATGGCGATTCAATTCGTCGTATTTGTCGTCGCTTTCTTGGTGGCACTCTACTTCGGACTGCTTCACCTCTGAGCCCGTCTCGTGCCGACGTCGGCCGAAAGATGCGGCATTCTTCCCTTTCACGGCCGTGGAACCACGCGAGGAGAACGTTTCAATGAAGCTCGAGAATTTGAAAGTGATCGTGACCGGCGGCGCCCAAGGAATGGGGCGCCATTTCGCGCTTCGTCTCGTCGAAGCGGGCGCGTCTGTTGCGGTGGGGGACGTCGCCGAGGACAAGTTCGCCGACCTGACGGCCGCCGCGGCCGGGCTCCCCGGGAAGCTCTTCGTTCGCCGTCTCGACGTCGGCAGTGAAAGCGACATCGCAGAATTTGTCGCGTGGGCAAATTCATCGATGGGCGGCTTGAACTCGCTCATCAACAATGCCGGTATCCTCCGAGACGGCCTCCTCGTGAAGAAGGACCGCGAGACCGGCGCGGTAAAGACGATGACCCGCGAGCAATGGGACGCTGTCATTGGCGTCAACCTCACCGGCGCCACCCTCCTCGTTCGCGATGTCGTCGCGACGATCGCCGCCGCCACCGCCGGGCGGGATCCTGCCGCGTCGACCGGCGTCATTGTCAACATGTCGAGCATCGCGCGCCACGGAAACCGCGGCCAGTCGAACTACGTCTCCGCGAAGGCGGCACTTGCTGCAAATACGGTAACTTGGGCCCTCGAATTCGCGCCGTTCGGCGTGCGTGTCGGCGCTGTCGCCCCCGGAATGATCGAAACGCCGATGACCGCCGGAATGAACCAGAAGGCACGCGACGCGCTCGTCACCCGCGTCCCTGTCGGGCGCATCGGAGCCCCGGAAGACATCTGGCTCGCCGTGAAATTCGTCCTTGAATGCGACTACTTCAACGGGCGAACCATTGACGTCGACGGCGGCCTTGCGATGTGACCGGCGTCGCCAGCTATCCGCTGTTTCCGGATTTTCACGCCGGTCTCGGCGGATACTTTGGTAGTCGGGCTCAGCCATGCGTCGAATTCCTGCCACCGTTCTTGCCGTCGCCCTGGGCGCGGTTGCGCTCTCTTCTGTCGCGTTGCTCGGGTGCCCGCCCCCAGGAATTCGGGCGGCTGAGCGCCGTCAAGGCATCGACGGCGACTACGTCGTGGCCGACGAGCGGAAGATCGCTTTTTGCCCGGAGGCCCGGCTGAGCCCCTCCTGCGCCTACGCGTTTCCGAACGCGCGCGCCGCTGCGTCGGAGGCGACTCTCCCGTTAAGCGGCAACCTTTCGACGTTTAAGCTGCTCGGCGAAGAGGGGGATTTCGCCTTTGTAGAAACGCTCCCCGCGGACGGATCGGGCGCAGCCGCAAACGCTTGCTATCCCGGTTGGTCGGCCCTCGCGGGGACGAGGCTACGCGGGTACATCCCGAAGCGCGCGCTTGTGTCGGTCACCCACGACCGTGTCGACCGCGCCTTTACCGACGGAACCCGATTCACGCTCCTCCCTGGCGTCGCGCTCTTTGCCCAGGCGGAAGCGGGAAGCTACTTGGCGCCGCTCGGAGGCTTCGATTTTCTCGTAGAAGTTCCGAGGGATAAGGTACAGGCGGTCTTCCCGGGGGACCCGATCCCTGCGTCGGGGAAGCTCATCTCTTCGATTTCCGTGAAGACGCCGCTTCCTTCAGCGTCGGCATCGGCGGGGCCGGCAGTCGCCCCGTCGGCGCCCCTCCCTGCGACGAGTGGCAGTGTTTCGGCGTCGCCCGCCTCTGCGCCACCCGGTCCGCCGTCTCCGGCGGCTTCAATGGCGACTCCTGCGCGTCCGCCAGTGGGTGTTGTTCCCCTCCCGGTCCCGTTTCTTCTTTCCGGAAAACCGCTTTTCGCCGAACCCCTCCGCGCGGCCGATGGCGGCCTCGAGCCAGCGTCGCTCCCGATCGTTGAGCAGCGCTACCTCGTCGATGGCGCGCCCGCCGCCGTGACCCACCTCCGCTGCGCAGAACTGCTGGGGAAGGTCGCCGGCGCCAACTTCGGAGGCCCGCTCCCGGCGCTGGCGCCCCGCGAGAAAGAAAAGGGGACGGTTTACGTGGCCGTCGGCGAGCGCATTTCCTGGCCGAATGGCACCCTTGCGGGGGCGACGACGGAAGAAATCGGGCTCGGCGATGAGGTATCCGTCGATGCCAAAGGGGACGTCCGCTGCTTCCGCCGCCCCGTCTTGACCGCCGATCCGCGCATTCCGAAGGCGGTTCCTGGGGCCGAAAATAGCCTAATTCTCTGCTTCCCGCGGGCGTCGATCCGCGTGCCCTAAGCAGGGACACCGTGGTACCCGTCCGCCGGTGCGCACGTCACTGTTTCTCCGCTCACTCCCTTTGGCACTCTTGGTGCTCGCCGGCTGTTCGTCTCATCGCGTCGCCTACGTGACGTCGAATGTGGCCCCCACGGCGCGTCCTGGGCCGCGCCCGGTTCCAACGGCGGCCCCGCCACCTTCTGCGACCGTCCCGCCAACGAACCGTCCCCCGGCAGCGCCGCCGACTTCGGCACTTGCGCGCGCGCTCGAGACGCCGGTGGCGAAGCGCCAAATCGTCGTAATCGACCTGCGGAAGACCTTCGTCTGTCGTTCCGCAGGTGACGGAGATTGTTCCCTTTTTGTGGCTACCGCCGCAGGGGCCGAAGCGCCCAACTCGGTGCAGGGTGCAGGCAAAGTCACCGACTACGCAACCTTCACCGTGCTTGGAGAAGAAGGGGATGCCTACGTCGTGAGCCCCGCCGCGCGCCTGGTGGGCTGCCATGGGCCGCTCCCCTCGGCCGGAGGGATGGATGTGCTCCTCCGCGTCAAGAAGAGCGCCGCGGTAAAAGTAAGCGAAAACGGATGCATGGTAGCCGGCGGTACGCCGCTGGTGACGAAGGTTCCTGCCGGGCGCGGCCCCTTCGTCGATCCCGGCACCCGGTTGTTTTCGGGGACCGGCGAGGCCCTCGGTTCGGCGACGGAAGCTCTCTATTTTGATGGAGAACTCGACGGTCTCTTCGGCCAGCGCTGCTTCCAAAAAGTAAATTTTGCGCCGGTCACCGACCCGCGCCATCGCGCGATGTTCTGCGTCCCCGCCGACGCCGTCCACGAAGCGCCCAAAGGGACCTGACATGGCATTGCTCTCGGCTCGTGGACTCGGAAAATCGTTCGGCGAAAAGCCCCTCTTTACAAACGTCGAACTTACCGTCGACCCTGGCGATCGAATCGGTCTTGTCGGCATCAATGGGACGGGTAAGTCGACGCTCCTCTCCATTTTGGCGGGCGGACAACCGGCCGACGAAGGGGTCGTTGAGCGCGGGCGAGGCGCAAAGATCCTCTACCTCCCGCAGGAGCCCTTTGTGCCGGACGGGACGACCGCGGTCGCCGTCGCCCTGGAGGGGATGGCCGAGTGGTCGGCGGCGATGGCCCGTCACGAGGAAATTTCCTCGGAACTCGGCCATGGGGGGAGCAACGCCGACAAGCTCCTCCAGAAGCAGGCAGCGGCGGCGGCCGACGTCGAACGTCTCGGCGGCTGGGAAGCGGCCCATCACGCGCGCGCACTCCTCCGACGTCTTGGCATTGAAGACCCCGATCGAACGACGACCGGAATGAGTGGTGGCGAACGCCGTCGCGTTGCAATCGCTCGTGCGCTCGTCGAGAAACCCGATTTGTTGCTACTCGACGAGCCGACGAACCACCTCGATGCTGATGTGATTGAGTGGCTCGAAGGGTACCTCCTCGACGAGTTCCGCGGCGCCCTCGTCTTCGTCACCCACGATCGGTACCTCCTCGACACACTCGCCACGCGAATTCTCGAAATTGATCGAGGAGTTTGCCACGGCTACGAAGGTGGCTGGGATGACTATCTCGAGCAGCGCGCGGAGCGCCTCGGCCTTGAGGAGCGCACAGAGTCGCGCCGGCTGAACCTCGTTCGCAACGAGCGTGCGTGGCTCTTGCGCGGCGCAAAAGCGCGATCTACCAAACAAAAAGCGCGTATTCAGCGCGCAAAGGCGTTGATCGCCGACACACGAGAGGCGCTCCGCGGCACCCTCGCGGTGGAGACCAAGGCGACGCGCCTCGGCGGCATCATTCTTTCGATCGACAAGCTTGGGGCGACGGTGGGGGACCGCGAACTTTTCCGCGACCTCGATCTC
>JAAFHJ010000457.1 GCA_013298325.1 Myxococcales bacterium
CTCCTGGTCGTCGGTGCCGGCGGGACGATCGTTGTGCGCGCCCTCGCTGCGAAGCCGCCGGTCGCAGCCGCTACTGGGACGGCGTCGCTACAGCCAGCATCGCTTGCGCCCTCTTCGCTGGCCGCCCCATCGGTCTCCCCCGCGCCGACCGTGTCGCAGATGGCGCCGTCAACGCCCGCTGTCGTTCCTTCGGCGTCGTCGCCGAGCACGCCGACGCAAGCCACCCACGTGCCGGGAACATCGACGAAGAAGCCGCCGACGAGCACCGGAAAGCCGACAAAGCCGGTCGACCCCCTCGACATGGGCCCGCACTGAGCATTCGATTTTTTACCGAGAATATACATGCAGTTTCGCGCCCGTCCGTTCGCTGTGATTGCCGCTTCGGTTGTTTCGATCGTCCTGCTCGGCGCACCGGTCGCGGGCGCCGAAGACGCAACGAGTCTCTTCAACGACGGGCGAGCCGCGGCGAAGTCAGGAAATTATCTGGTCGCGCGGCAGAAATTCGAAGCGGCCTTCAAGCTCGATCCGGCGCCGGGGACGCTGCTCAATCTCGCCGATTGCGACGAACACCTCGGGCACATTCTTGAGGCGGTGAAGAGCTACCGGCTTGCGGCGGCGGCGTTCCCGGCGAAGGACCCGCGGCGTCCGTATGCGGTGAAAAAGGTCGCCGAAACCGAGAAAAAGATCGCACACTTGTCGCTGTCGCTCCCCGCCGACCTCCCCGCCGATGCGACGGTCGTTCGCGACGGCGCTGTCCTCCCGCGCGCCACCGCCGCCGACAGCGTGGAGGTCGATCCTGGTCCCCACGAAGCAAAGATTGTCGCCCCTGGGCACAAGGAGGCGCCGGCGACCGTCGTCCTCGGCGAAGGGGAATCAAAGACGCTTTCGCTCGCCCTCGGCCCCGCCGAAGTTGCGGTTTCTACAACCGTGGAACCCCCGAAGAACGTCTACGAGGATGTTCGTTCGCCGCCAGGAAACTTCCAAAAGACAGCTGCTTACGGCGCGATCGGCGTCGGTGCTGCCGGCATCGTTCTTGGTGCTGTTACCGGTGTCGTCGCATTGTCGTCGGCAAGTACCTACAAAGAGGGGAAAGACTCTGGCGACTGTGTCGTCCCCGCGGGGGGCACCGCAGCGCGTTGCGCGAGCTCCCGCTACGTCGATGCCTACAACCGGGCGGGGACGTTCGCGACGGTAAGCACCATCGCGTGGATCGCAGGTGCTGTCGTCGGGGCGGGGGGCGTCGTGCTTCTGGTGACCGCGCCGCGCGGGGACGCACCGTCGAAAACAGGCTCGTCGCGCACCCTCGGTGTCACCCCCGTCGTCGGACCGGGGCTCGCCGGTGCAAGCTTTTCGGGCTCCTTCTAGCGGGACCTGTATTAGAGCCGTGCCATGGAATCGTTCCGCGAAGCGCTCGGCTTTCTCTTCCAGGCTCACCCGTGGCACGGCGTCCCCGTCGGGGAAGACGCGCCGGATGTCGTGACTTCTTATGTAGAAATCGTCCCGACGGACACCGTCAAGTACGAGCTCGACAAGCGCACCGGCCTCCTCAAGATCGACCGCCCCCAGAAGTTTTCGAACATCTGCCCGACCGTCTACGGCTTCGTCCCGCAGACCCTCTGTGGCCCGAAGGTGGCTGCACTCTGCATGGAGTCGACCGGGCGCGTCGGCATCGTCGGCGACGACGACCCGCTCGATATCTGCATCCTGACCGAGCGCCACATCCCCCACGGCAACATTCTCGTCCGCGTTGTTCCGATCGGCGGCCTCCGCATGATCGACCACAACGAGGCCGACGACAAAATCATCGCCGTCCTCGAAGGGGACGCCGTCTTCGGAGGCATTCGCGATATCGCCGCCTGCCCGCCGGCCCTCGTCGAGCGCCTAAAGCACTACTTCCTCACCTACAAGCAGGCGCCAAACGGCCCGCGCCCCTGCGAGATCGTAGAGACCTACGGCCGCGCGGAAGCGATTGAAGTCATTCGGCAAAGCCGCGTCGACTACGAGGCCGAGTACGGCGATCTCGAAGCGGCCCTTGATGACTACGGTCGCAAAGGCCTTCGGTCGGTCCTCCCCCGGTTCATCAAGTAGGTTTTCTGTAGAATGCACCGATCGCTCTGGCGAGCCCATCAAGGGCGTCGTCGGGGATGGCGTGGTCAAAGAGCCCGATGCGCACCCCCAGCTTTCCGCTGGCGAAGCGCACCGGGCTCGTTCGGTATTTGCAGGATGCAAGCGCTTCGACGAGGGCTGCCGCCCCGCCGCGGCCTGTCTCCGCGAGGGTGACGATCGGGAGCGGGGCATCGGCGACGGCGACCCCTTCGCGGCCGAGCGCGGTACGCAAGCGGTCTGCGCGGCGGAACGCGTCACCGACGAGCGCCGCGAAGCCGCCGGCTCCGAGCGCCGCAAGAAGGGCGACGAGCGGGAGGGCGATCGCCCCTCGTGACCAGGGAATTCCCTGGGCCCAAGGCGGGTCGTCCTCCTTCGGCACGTAGGCGGCGTCGACGCGGAGGGCGTTGCCGCGAGGACGATCTGTGTAGAGTACACCGAGGCCGAGCGGGCAGTGGAAGGTCTTGTGGGGGTCGACGGAGACCGACGAACAACGGCGGAAACGGGCGCGCCAGGCGTCGCCGTCCGGGGAAAACGGGAGAATTCCGCCCCAGGCGGCGTCGGCGTGGAGCCAAAGCCGCCGGCTCGCGGCGATCGTGGCGAGGCGGTCGAGATCGTCGAGGGCGCCGTCGACGGTCGTGCCGATGGTGGCGACGATCGCGACCGGCGTGAACCCGGCGGCGAGGTCCTTGCCGATCCGATCGGTGAGGTCGTTCGGGTCGATGGCGCCGTCGTCACGGAGGCGGACGCGGACGACCGCGTCGTCGCCGAGGCCGAGCAGTCGCGCCGCTTTCGCCACGGCAGCGTGCCCCTCCTGGGAAAGGTAGATCCTTACTTTCGCCGAAGAAATGCCCCGCGTCCGGTAGTCAGGAAGGGCCGCATCGAGGGCATAAAAGAGCGCGACGAGGAGCGCCTCGGCGCCGCCGGAGGTCGGAACGGCGCTCTTCGTCTCCGTCCCGAGGAAGTCGGCGAGCTGAGCAAGCGCCTGTCGCTCCTCGGTGAGCCAGACGCCGGCCGAGCGAACGGTTGCATGCTGCACATTATTTTCGACGGCGAGCCGCGCGCCGAAGAGCGCCGCCGGATGGGGCGTCGTCCGACCTAGGGCGAAATCGAAACCGTCCTGGGGGCGCCCGGCAGTGAGCCGCGCGGCGAGGCGTTCCAACCGATCCTCCACGAACAACCTCTCGTCTTTCACGCCGTTTGCCGTCATGGTTCCCTTCTTACCGGACACCGACCCCCCGAGGAGTGCAGCTTGACTTCCCCCCGCGACCCCAACGACGAGCGCTACATCCCGCCGAGCCATCCGCCGGTCACAAATCGCGAAGATCCTAGGGAAATTCGCTTCCGTCGTCGTCGCCGCATCGCCCTCGTAACGACGGTGACGCTCGCGAGCCTCGCCGCCTACGGCACCTTCCGCGCGGCAAAAAGGTACCTCCTCGCGGAAGGGGACATCGGCGCAGTCATCGCCGGTGAAGAGCGGGAAGTACCTGATTTTCAATCGGTCGAGAAGAAGCATTGGCAGGCGAAGAGTTCGACCCCTTCTGTGCCCACCGCGGTGACCGACGCACGCGAAAAAACGACCGGCCGCTGCGCGCCTGGGATGGTTGCCGTCCGCGGAAAGATGATCACCGATCCCTACGGGAAGCAGAGCGAGGAGGTCGAATCGCTGCAAGACGCGACCTGTGTTGACTGGATTTCGAAGGAATTTCCGGCGCGTTGCGCGAAGTTCGATAAGGACAAGTGGGCGACGACCACCGCAAAGCTCCCCCGAAAGGAACTTGCATTCTGCATCGATCGCTACGAGTATCCGAACGTCGAAGGGGAGAACCCCATGATCGTCGTCTCGTGGAACGAGGCGAAAGCGGTCTGCAAAAAGGGCGGAAAGCGCCTTTGTACCGAGGCCGAATGGACGTTTGCTTGCGAAGGCGAGGAGGGGCTGCCTTACCCCTACGGCTACGAGCGTGATGGGGAGGCGTGCGTGCTCGATCGCCCGTGGCACCCCTTCAAGCCGGATGCGCTCGCGCCTCGCGACGGCGAGCGTGCCCGCGAGGAGTTGGAGCGTCTCTGGGAGGCCGATCCATCGGGGAGCCACGCCAAGTGCAAGAGCCCCTTTGGCGTCTACGACCTCACCGGCAACGTTGATGAGTGGACGACCTCCGTGCAGACTGCACCGAAATACAAGTCGGTCTTGAAGGGGGGCTACTGGGGGCCGGTCCGCGCACGTTGCCGCCCGGCGACGCGGGCTCACGATGAGAATTTTGTAGCGTATCAGCAGAGTTTCCGCTGTTGCGC
>JAAFHJ010000467.1 GCA_013298325.1 Myxococcales bacterium
GCATATGCGTTCGTCCGCGAAGCGGGAGGCGAGAAGTTCTCGGCAAATGCCGTTGTCTCCGTTGTCTCCGCCCGGCGAGCCGGGTCGGCAAATGCCGTTGTCTCCGCCGGCGAGAAGTTCTCGGCAAATGCCGTTGTCTCCGCCGGCGAGCCGGGTCGGCAAATGCCGTTGTCTCCGCCCGGCGAGCCGGGTCGGAGAACACGTCCGCTCAGGGGGCGACTCCCGCCGTTCGTGAAGCCCGTTAGGCCCCAAATTCCCGCGCCGTTTCCAAAGTTGACATAATGCTTATTATGCGAAATTGACATTGGCGAGAGAGAAGGGGCACTTTCCGAATTTCCAGGGAAAATGAAAATGGGCCCCCGGTCGAGACGACCGAGAGCCCACGTTTGGCGGCTCGAAACCCGAGGTTTCCTAGGGTTTTGCCACGATTCCCGCCGATGTTACCGAAGCACGCCCGAATACGGATCGCTGCGGCGGGCCGGTGCAACCGGCGACGCGATGCCGATTCCGTACAAAACCCCCCCATTCGAGAGCGCCCACAGGCGATCGGCGAATGCGGTTGGCGCCTGCGTAAAGCCGGTCCCCGGGTCGATGCCGTCGATGGCCCGCCCGTCGACCGGTGAGAGCAAAAACAGCCCGTAGCGCGCCGTACCGACGGCGACCGCCCCGGAAACCGCCACGGGTGCTGTGATGCCGCCCGCCGGAAGCGTGTTCCGCCAGAGCACCTTCCCGGTGGCGACGTCGAAGGCCCAGAGGCCGGTCGTTCCGCTCGCCGCCAAGACCATTTTGCGTTCTGGAACGGCCGGTTCTTCCTTCTTCTTGGACGGCGCGTGGAACGGCTCCTCAAAGCGGCCGAGCTGGCTTACGCCTAGCGCACGCTCATTCGTCCAGACGCGCGAGCCGGTCCGCGCATCGAGGGCGACGACGCCGGCGGCGACGTTCGCGACGACGACGAGGCCTCGATCGCCGTTCCGGAAAACGAGCGGAGTGGTGTCGCTATCGAGGTACTTCGGCGCGTCACCTGCGTTGTCGGCTTCCGCCGCAAGGTCGATCGGAGACCACTTTTCCGCGCCGGTGGCGACGTCGTAGGCGGTGACGGTTCCGTCCGAATACGCCATGTATGCGAGGTCTTCGAAGACGGCAGTCCCCGCGTGTCCCGAAATTTCCATCCCGCTCGCCGACGGGCGATGCGCTTGCCACTTCGGCTTCCCGGTCCGTCGGTCGATGGCAAAAAGGTAGTCGGCACTATTTGTGAAGAGCAGCGTCTCGCCGACCCGAACCGGCCGCCGCGCGACGTCCGACTTCGTGTCGTAGCGGAAGACGAGTCCCCCGTCCTGGGCGCGCACTGCGTAGAGGGCGCCATCGGAGGAGCCGAAGTAGACATAATCCAGTTCGGCGTCGTAGTACGGCTCCGCTTCGACGGTGCCGAGGGTTTCGAAACGCCAGAGCGTACTGCCGTCGGTCGCGCGCAATGCGTAGAGGCCGTGGTCGGAACTTCCGACAAAAATTCGAGCTCTTGCGAGATCGAATTCCGGCCGGCCCCGTTCGATCCCCCCTTCCGGATCGACGAACTTCGCGCTCGTAATCGGCTGCCGAAACAGGACATTCATCACGCCGCTCGGGCGCGTCGCCCAACTCGGACGCTCCGGGTTCACCTTGTCGTTCGCCCGCTCGTTGGAGAGCTCGAAGACGCCACATCCGGCCGTCGACGCGAGGATGGCAGCGGCGGAAACCAGCCGAAAAAACGTTGATTTCATAGGATTATTCCGCGCTCACTTCCAAGCAAACGAACGGCTCAATGCCCTTCGCCCTTCTTCTCCTCGGCCGCCTTCTGCATGGCGCGCTGGATTTGGTCCTGCATCGCCTTCATCTTCGCCTCGCTGAGGCCGCTGCCAAGATCGATGCCGCCCTTCTCGGGGATCGCCTTCGGGTCGATCGCCTTCAGGCGGTCGTCGACGTTCGTCCCGAGGAAAGCAAACATCGTGCTCTCACCGGTCACCTGGGTCGTCTCGCGAATCTTGAGATAAAGCGCCTTTGCGGCCTCTTTGTCCCCCTTCGCTTCTGCGAGTCGGGCTTGATGGTAGAGCCCGAGTTCGCGAGCCCCCTTCGCGCTCAATCCCTCAAGTTCCTTGTAGGCAGCGAGCGCCTTGTCGGGTGCTCCGAGCAATTCCTGGGCAAATCCGATGCCTTCGATGGCACGCACCTTGAGGCGGTTGTCGTCCTTGGCGGCGACGGAACCACGCACGTCCTCGTAGGCGGCAAGAGCCCCCTTCCCGTCCTTGCTGTCGAGAAGAAGGGCCGCTTCGCCGAGGCGACCAAGCGTGGCTGCCGGCGTCCCAGGAAACTGCGATTGAACGTCGCGATACTTTGCGAGGGCGGCGTCACGGCGCTCGGCGGTCGTCTTGAAGACCGGGCGCGGATCGACCCCAAGTTCGTCTTCCGCTTCCTTCGCCGGATCGCCGATTCGACCGCGCTCGGCGGTGACCGCGTCCCCAAGAATCGCGGACGCCGCTTGGTTGCTTTTCTCGGTGCGTGCGCGCACGCCGAAGTAGCCGATTCCGGCGAGTGCGGCCGCTGCGAAGATGCCGAAGACCACATTCTGGTTCTTCTTGATCCAGTCATTGATGAGGGCGCCTTCGACCTCACGCGGGGCAAGCTTTACGCGCGCGATCGCTTCGTCCTCTTCCTCTTCGTCGCGCTCGGCGTCGCGGGCGGCCTGTTCCTTCGCGAGCTTCTTCTTCTTCGGCTTTGTACCGATTTTCTGAAGCTTTTTCGAAGCCGCCCCCTCAAGACCGCCCTTCTTGCGCTCCTCGAGCTTTGCCTCTTCCGCCCGCGCAATCTTCTCGATTTCGTCGTCCTCACCGAGCGCAGCAACGCGCGCGAGGATCGCATCGGGGGACGTCAAATCCTTTGCCGGTTTCTCGTCGACCTTCGCTGCGGGACGCGCGCTGGCGGGCGGAGCCTTGTCTTCCGAGGGTTCCGTTGCCGCCGACGTTTCCGTCGCCCCCGACTCGTTCGCTTCCGTCGTTGCGTCAGCGGCGGTTTCCGGGGTCGTGGTGGGCTTCTTGTCGTCGTCGGACACTTGGAATTCTCCGGGATTCGCAATCGATAATTCGAGCAAATACTGCTCAATCGTCGATCGATAACAAAGGGGACACGGCGCGGGAGAGGTTCGGGGACCACCCTGCCCCATCCGTGCGCGCCCTGCCGGAACCGCCGATGCGCGGTTCCACGGGAATTTTAGGGGGAGACGCCGATTTCGTCTTCTGGTCCTGCGTCCCAGGGGACCGGCGGAGGCGGCGCGAGTTCGACGGTCGGCGCGACGACCCACACGCGCCCCTTTCCGCCTGTAGTTACAAGGCCTTGTGCCCCTTCCGGAATCGTTCCCCGCCGCAGGGAATCGCCAACCCGCGCTTCGGAGAGCGGGATCGGCGTCCCGTGAACGGTGACCGCGTCGGCATCGGTAAGCACGATCCGTCCAGCGGCGGCGTTTTGCGGCGCTGCGAGAAGCCCCGCCGCGTCGGCGAGCGCGAGCGCTTGGAAGAGCGGTTCCGGGAGGCCCGAAAAACGCAAGAGAATCGGCTGTGCGTCCTTCGCACCTCCGACGGCGAGAAGCGCCCGAAGGAGGGGCGCGCGGAGCTCGACGTGCCGCTCTTCGGCCGCGCGTTGGGCAAGGGATTCGCGGGCGCGGGCATCGCCGGCCGCCTCAAGCGCCTGAGCCACGTCGCCGCGAATACGTACGTCAGCCAAGAGTGAAATGAGCGCTGGAACAGCTTGTTTTGACTTGATCTTCCCGCTCGCACGGACCGCGTCACGAAGCCGCTTGAAGCTCAATCCGCGAACCGACGGCTCGGCGAGTGCCGCTGCGAGGGTCTCTTCGCCGCGCCTATCGCTCGTCTCTGCAAGTGCCAGCGCCGCAAGGAAACGTGCGCGCCCATCCCCCTTCTGAAGCGCTTCGTCGAGGCGCGGCAGGTGATCCCCACCCGATCGAACCGTCGCAGCCGCGGCGACGTAGCTCACACCAGGATCTTCGTCGCGCTCCGCGGCCAATCGCAGCGCATCCTTCGCGTCGGAGGCCGCCAAATCAAATAGACAATCGGCCGCTTGAAGACGAACGTCCCGCTTCGCATCCTCGAGCAGCGCCGCGGCATCGGTCGCCGCATCGGCATCGCCAGCCACGCACCGTCGAAGCGCTTCGGGGAGACCGGCACCACGCTCACCTTCGAGGGCACCATGCCCCTTCTGAATGGCACCAGAGAGCGCTCGAAGACCCCGCAAATCGGTGGCACGTGTTGCCTCGGCG
>JAAFHJ010000046.1 GCA_013298325.1 Myxococcales bacterium
CGCAGACGGACAGGCCGCCAACCGACGCGCAGCTCTCTGGTCCCGTCGCCCAATCGAGATCGGTTGCGGCGATGCCTTGCTCGGCGAGGAAGGCGGCGTTGCCGAGCGGCACGAAGATCTTCGTCAGCGATCCGGGAGGGGCCAACGCGCGCAGCGTCGGTAAATCCATGTGATCGTAGTGATTGTGGCTGATCACGATCGCATCGAGGGGCGGGAGATCCTCGAGCCGGAGCGCCGGGTCGCGGTGACGACGAGGCCCGAACCCGGCGAAGGGGCTCGCCCGCTCGGACCAGATCGGGTCGGTCAGCACATTGATACCTGCAAACTGAACCAATACCGTCGCGTGGCCGATCGGGGTGATCCGGACCCCTTCCGTCACGCGGGTGGGCGGCTTTTCCCCGGGCGGCGTCGAAATCCAATCGGGCCAGGGGACCCCCGATTTTGCGAAGAGCTGCCAGGCGAGGACGTCCCCCAGGCCGCGACTGCCGACTTCGGGGACGTTGTGAAAACGGGCGCCATCAAAGTGATCGCTGACGGGGGCGTGGACGACGGGGCCCGTCGGCACGCAGGCGGCCGCCAACACGGCCAGAACGCCGAGCGCGGCGATGGGGCGTTTCATCGGCGGCGAAAGTAGCAACCGTGTAGATCGCCGCAAATGCTCTCGGCTTCTTTGCCGCGCGGGGCCGGCAAGACGGTCGCACTGCTTGCGTTGCTCTACGCGGCCCAGGGGATCCCCTTCGGGATCGCCGTCGAGGTTCTCCCTGTTCTTCTTCGCGAAAAGCAGGTCACCCAGTTCACGTTGGCCCTCGTCGGTCTCCTTCAGATCCCCTGGTACGCGAAGGTCCTCTGGGCGCCGATCGTCGATCGCCCGCTGTTTCAGCTCCGGGCGCGTGGGCTGCTTCTCACACTTCAAGTGCTCCTCGCCGGGACGGTCCTCGGTTACGCGATCTTCCCCTTCCACGAAGCGCGCACGCTCTGGTTCGTGCTCACCGGCGTCGCTGCACTTGTCGCCGCGACCCAAGATCTCTTCGTCGACGCGCTCGCCGTCCGCACCCTTTCCGCGGAGGGGCGCGGCGCCGGGAACGTCGCCCAGGTAGCCGGCTACCGGCTCGGCATGCTTGCCGGTGGCGGCGGTCTTTTGTGGGCTTCGTCGCGACTGGGGGACATGCTCCCTATCGCGCTTCTTTCGCTCTTCATTCTCGTCGCTTCCGGGGCATCATTCGCCCTTCGTGACGGATTCACGCCGGCCGAAGCGGAAGACCTCCTGGAAGAAGCCCGCGCCCACAAGGGGCCCCACGTGCCGCTCAAGGCGCTCCTCCCCGAGGTGCTACGAGCTGGTCAACGGCTGCCGATCATCGTTGCAATTGCCTATAAATTCGGGCTTCATCTGGCGTCGGGCCTGCTGAAACCGATGGTCGTCGATGCCGGTTGGAAGCGGGATCAGATCGGCTTCGCCGTCGTCACGGTGGGGACGGTCGCGAGCCTGCTCGGAGCAGGCCTCGGCGGGCTCATGCATCGTTTGTTCCGCGAAGAACAGGCATTGAAGCTCGGAGCCATTTTGCAGACCCTCGCCTGCATACCGCTCTTTTTCCTTGAAAGAGCTCATGCGCCCCTCGGGCCGACGACGCTCGCGTTCGCCCTTGAGCACGGCGCAAGCGCCGCCGGGACGACGATCCTGTTTGCCGCATTGATGACGGCCACGCGCAAGGACGCCGCCGGCGGTCACTACACGCTTCTCGTCAGCGGAAATGCGCTCGGGATCGGCGTAGCCGGACTCCTGGGTGGCCTTGCCGCCGATCACGTGGGGCGCGGACCGGTCTTTGTCGTCGCGGCGCTCGGTGCCGCGGTGCCCATCGTGCTGCTCGGCGGCTGGAGCGAGGAGGCGCGGCGGTCGGCCGGTACTGTGGCGGTTCCGGGCGGACGAGCAGCCGAAGCGGTCGCGTCGACGGACGATCCCCGGTAGCGTTCTCCCCTCGATGGTCTTCCGCGACAACCTCCACGCCGCCCATACGCGCCTGAGCGAAGCCGAAGAAGAGGCTGAATTTCTTCGAGAAGAGCTTAGCCGCCTGCGCGATGAGAACGCGAAGATCCGCGTCGCCCTCGACGACGAAGCGGGTGCTGCCGCCCTCGCCCGCAAAAACGCGCGCGAGGTCCGCGTCCCCGACGAACGCGTCGCCCCGAAGAGCGCGGCGAAAGCATCCCCCGCGCTCCGCGGAAAGATCCTCGCCGGGATCGCGCTCGCGGTGGTCGCCTATGGGGCGCTTCTGGCGACGACGGGGGCACGCCCCGCCGGTCGGCCCCGAACGAGCCCCCGCGCCGCCTTCGATCCCCAAGAGGCAGCGGCCGCTATTTCACGCCTAGATACAGAGACTTGCGGGCACGCGACCGGGGCCGGCCATGTGACGATCCGCTTTGCGAGCGACGGACACGCCGAAGCGGCAACCGTCACCGGCGCCGCCCCCACAACCGTCAGCTGCCTCGTCGATCGCTACAAATCGCTTCGCGTGTCCCCGTTTGCGGAGACTTCCCAGACGGTCGGCGCCACCGTGGACGTGCCCAAGTAGAAACCGACGCGAAACAGGGATGAAACTTTGTGGCTCCTGCGGCTAGAGTGCGCCGCGATGAAATTCTCCGGCTTCCTCGAAGGGCTCGTGAACGCGCGTGGCAACGTGATTCGGGAAGCCTGGGATCGCCTAGCGCCGCTGCCAGGCGGTAAGTCGATCTTCTCCGAGTTCGTTTCGCGGGCGGTCCCCTACACCGGGACGATCGACGCGAAGGTCGAAGAACTCCGCGCCGGCCACGCGGAAATCTCGATGAAGGACAAGCGGGCGGTCCGCAACCACCTCGGGAGCGTCCACGCGATCGCGCTGGCGAACTTGGCCGAGTACGCGGGGAACCTCGCCGTTCAGTACTCGATGCCCGACGATGCCCGATTCATCGTCGCCGGGATGTCGATGCAGTACCTGAAGAAGGCCCGCGGAACGATCCGCGGCGTCTGCGATTGTCCGATCCCGACGACCGCCGAAAAGAAGGAATACACGGTGCGTGTGAGTCTCGTCGACAAGGGGGGCGAAGAGGTCGCCACCGCGACGCTCAAGACGCTGATCGGTCCGAAGAAGGACAAAGAGAAGAAGAGCAAAAACTAGCTCTTACGGCTGGTCGATCCGCTCTTTAGGGCGTCGTCCTTCCGGACGGCGCCTTTATTGTGTCCGCCGCGCGAAGGGGTCGCACCGGGCGGGACGGACACGGGCGACAAACGCAGAAAAACCTCTCCAGAAACTGGAGAGGTTTTTTGCTTCCGAAGAAAGTCAGCGGGTCACTTCTTCCCCGCGACCTTCCCCTTCTTGTCGCCCGAGTGACCGTGGAAGGTCCGGGTCGGTGCGAACTCGCCGAGCTTGTGACCGACCATGTTCTCCGTCACGAAGACGGGGACGAACTTGCGGCCGTTGTGCACGGCGAAGGTGAGGCCGATGGCCTCGGGGATGATCGTGCTACGGCGCGACCAGGTCTTGATGACCTTCTTCGACTGCGCCGCGGAAGCCGCAGCGACCTTTTCCATGAGGTGACCGTCGACGAACGGCCCTTTTTTTAGGGAGCGAGGCATCGGATCAGCCCTTCTGGTTGCGGCGACGGACGATCATCGCGTCGGTGCGCTTGTTGTTGCGAGTCTTCTTGCCCTTGGCGAGCTGGCCCCACGGGGAGCAGGGATGACGACCACCAGAGGTGCGGCCTTCACCACCACCCATCGGGTGATCGACGGGGTTCATCGAAACGCCGCGCTGGTGCGGGCGGAAACCCATCCAGCGCTTGCGCCCGGCTTTGCCGAGCTTGATGTTCTGGTGCTCCACGTTCGAGACCTGGCCGATGACGGCGCGGCACTCGAGGTGGATGAGGCGGATTTCGCCCGAGGGGAGACGAACTTGGGCGTAGTCGCCGTCCTTCGCCATGAGGACACCGGCGGAACCGGCGGAGCGGATGAGCTGGCCGCCCTTGCCCTTCTTGAGCTCGACGTTGTGAATCGTCGTGCCAAGGGGGATGTAGCGGAGCGGCATCGCGTTGCCGGGCTTGATGTCGGCGTGGCGGCTCGAAACGACCTTGTCGCCTTCCTTGACGCCGTCGGGCGCAAGGATGTAGCGCTTCTCGCCGTCTGCGTAGGTCAGCAGAGCGATGCGCGCGGTGCGGTTGGGGTCGTACTCGATGGTGGTGATCGTCGCCGGAACGCCGATCTTGTCACGGCGCCAGTCGAGGACGCGGTAACGCTGCTTGTGGCCACCGCCACGGAAACGGGACGTGATGCGCCCCGTCTGGTTACGACCGCCCGAGTGGGTCTGGTGCTCGAGGAACTTCCGGAAGGGTTTGACGCCCGGGGTGAGTTCCTTGAAGTCCGAACCCGTGTAATAACGACGGGCCGGCGACGTCGGCTTGTAGGTCTTGATAGCCATGGCTCAGGACTCCGCTTCGTTCTCGGCGAAGAAGTCGATGTTCCCTGCCTTGAGGGTGACGACAGCCTTCTTCCAGTTCTGGAGCTTGGCGTGCCCACGACCCATGCGGCGTTCTTTGCCGCGGAAGATCAGGGTGTTCACCGAAGCGACCTTGACGCCCGTGAAGAGCGCCTCAACGGCCTGCTTGATCTGGGCCTTGTTCGCGTCGCGATTGACTTCGAACACAACCTGGTTGAGCAGCTTAAGATTCGCGGCCTTTTCGGTCAGCGCGATCGGGCGACGGAGGACTTGCTCGTGGGTAAGCATCACTCACCGGCCTTTCCGAGGCAGCGGGCTTCCAGCGCCTTCGCTGCGTCCTTCGAGAGGACGAGCGTGTCGTGGCGGAGGAGGTCGTAGACGTTAACGCCTTCCGGCGGGAGGAAGCGGTGAGCCGCGCAGTTGCGGATCGAGAGCTTCAGGTTCTCGTTCGAAGCCGCGTCGACGACGAGCGTCTTCTTTTCGGCCTTGAGCGTCCCGAGGGTCGCGAGGAAGGTCTTGGTCTTGATCGCGGCAAGTTCGAACTTGTCGACGATCAGGAGGCGGCCTTCCTTGGCGAACTTGGAGAGCGCCGACTTGAGGGCCGCAACGCGGACCTTCTGCGGGGGGCGGTAGGACCAGTCGCGCGGACGCGGACCGTGGGCCTGACCACCACCGACGTAGACGGGGGCGCGCTTGGAGCCGTGACGTGCGCCGCCAGAGCCCTTCTGCTTGATCATCTTCTTGGTGCTGCCGGAGACGGCGGAGCGGTTCTTCGCCGCGGCCGTACCCTGGCGACGTGAGGCGAGCTGCGCCTTCACGACTTCCCAGAAGAGGTGTTCTTTCACTTCGGTCGCGAAGACCGAATCGGAGAGGTCGACCGTGCCGACCTTCTCGCGCTTCAAATTGAAGACGTCGATCGTTGCCATCGGGTGCTCCTCAGGTGGTCTTGATCTCGACGTCGACACCAGCCGACAAATCGAGCTTCATGAGCGCGTCGAGCGTCTGCTGCGTCGGCTCCTGGATGTCGAGGATCCGCTTGTGGGTGCGGATTTCGAACTGCTCACGGGACTTCTTGTCGACGTGAGGTCCACGGAGAACCGTGAAGCGGTTGATCGAGGTGGGGAGCGGGATGGGACCCGCAACGCGGGCGCCGGTGCGCTTCGCGGTTTCGACGATATCGGAGGCCGACTTGTCGAGGAGCTGGTGATCGAACGCCTTGAGGCGGATTCGAATCTTGGTTTCGGCTGCCATTTCGTATTCCTTGACTGTGGGGTTCACAGGTGGCGATTCGCGGGGATTACTGCACGTCCCGCTCCGCGCCCGTTTGTGAGTATTGTTCAGCGGTTGCCGAACTTCGTAGCCGCCTTGCCGGAGGCGACTGCTCACAAAAGGCAGGGGCGCGCTGCATACCGCGGCACGCCCCCCTACGCAACTGGAATTCGACCTGCTCCCGTTAGAGTTCGCCGGGTCGCGTCGGGTCGGTCGGCGCCGGATCCGGGTGGAGGCTCGGGTCCTCGGCGGCGGCGAGCACCGCCGTGAGCCAATCGGCAGTGGGGAACTCACGATCGGTCGCATCGAGGGCGACGAATTCGTCGGTACTGGGGAGCCGCGTGGAGAGGTTCTCCGCAAA
The DNA here is from genome assembly GCA_013298325.1 of Myxococcales bacterium. GTDB lineage: Bacteria > Myxococcota_A > Polyangia > Polyangiales > Polyangiaceae > JAAFHJ01. Next base: position 6,091 of record JAAFHJ010000046.1, read on the forward strand.
CGGTCGCGTGCGGAGGCCGACGAGGGCGTCGCCGCGAAATAGCGGGGCGCCGTCATCTTCCGGGCAGAGCGGGAGCCCCCCTTGGAAAACAGCACGCCCGCCGTCGACGCGAATCCCGCCGGTCGTCTGAAAGCGCGAGGCGCCCCACGGGTCGTCGGTCACGACGCCCCGAGCTGTCACCGGGAGCGACGCCGCCATTTTCCGACCACGAGCAAGCTCTGCAATCGTCTCCCCCGCCGTCGACCCACATCCCCAGCCGACGACGTCGAGACGATCTCCCACGTTCGGCGCCACCGCCCCGGTTCCAGCATTGGCGATCGGCGCTCGGGGCGCGGATGGAAGCGACTCGGCGACTTCCACCACCGCCAGGTCGATCAAGGGGCGGAGCCGAGCCTCCTCCGCGGCAGACGCTCGAAAGAGGCCGGCAGCACGACCACACGTATCTCCGACGCGCCCGTCGGCGCCAAGAACGGCATCGGGGACGCAGTTCAGGTAGTTCGGGTGCAAATAGATGTAGGTGATCTCCATCGTCGGCCAGGCGGTCCAGACCTGTTCGGTGCTGTCGGCGGCGTTGAGGAACATCTTTTCCCGAGCGCGGACGCCATTCCGGTAGGAGGCGCGATTGTTCCTTCGAGAGAGCGGATCCGGCTGGAGCTTTTGGACGAGGCAGTGGGCGGCCGTCAGGAAGGAGCGCGGGCCGATGCGCGTCGCCAGGCAAATTCGCGACGGGTGATCGGCGGGGACGGCGAGCGGCGAGGTGTCGGTCGCGTCCCGGACGACGTAGCGAAAGACACGCGGGTCGACGGCGTTCGTCGTCGTCGGTTTTGTGATTTCCTGAGCGTTTGAGGGGCTTTCCAAGGCTTCGTAGTTGGCGCAGCCAGCAGCAAGCAGTCCGGCAAGAAGGGGGCGAGCGAAGGGGCGGAGCGCGGATGAGGCGAGCATGACGCCCCCGGTCGGCCAGGAGGTGCCGGTTGTTGCGTGAAAAATGAACGCAGGCGGCGAACCCGTTCCATAGTTCGCCGATGCACACCCCGTCCGCTGCCCTGTTTGCGCTTTTGACGCTGGCAAGCGCCTGCAGCAGCTACTCGGCGGAGGCGCCGACGGATGGCGGAAGTCCAAACGATTCCGGAGTATTATCAACCACAGATGCCGCCGTTCCCGATGGAGCGACCGTTGTCGTGGATGCGGGACCGCCACCGCCAGAACCGATCTGCGAGCCGTGGAAGACGCCGACGGGCCGCACCGATCAGAGCGTCGTGCCCGTGGAAGTCGCCCCGCGACGCGCGGGGAACAAGAAGATCATCCTGATCGCTGGCTCCCCAAGCGGGAGCCATGCGAGCGGCCAGCATGAGTTTTTCGCCGGCCTCGCCGTGCTCGCGAAGATGCTTTGCCAGACGCCCGGCGTGACCCCGGTGCTCGTAAAAAACGGTTGGCCAAGCGACCCTACCCTCTTGGAAGGGGCCGCTTCCATTGTGGTTTACGCCGACGGTGGCCCCGGGCATCCGCTCCTTGTGGGCGATCGCCTCGCGACGGTGGGCCGTTTGATGGCCGCCGGAACCGGCTTTGCAAACCTCCATTACGCCCTCGAGTACGTCGCAGGCGCCCAGGGGCAGGTGCTTCCGTGGATCGGCGGCGTGTACGAAGCGGGGACCTCCGTCAACCCGATGTGGACCGGCACCTTCGCGCCGGCCCCCCACGAGACGACGCGCGGTCTCCCGGCTTCACTCGTCCTCGATGACGAGTGGTATTACAACCTCCGCTGGAGGAGCCCCCAAGACGGAATTACCCCGCTTATGCAAGCAGTTCCGCCAGATGGCACACGCACCACCGCCGACGCCGCCGCCCACCCGGGGCGGAGCGAAACGACCTCCTGGGTCTATGCGCGCCCCGACGGCGGGCGCAGCTTCGGCTTCACCGGCGGCCACTGGTATGGAAGCTGGCTCGACGGCGGAAATCCGAACGGCCGCGCCTTCCGCCGCCTGCTGACGAATGGCGTCCTTTGGACGGCGAAGGTGCCGGTGCCCGAGGGAGGCGCGCCCGTCGAACTCGCCCCCGCCGACGAAGGAAATTGGCAAGATACGAAGGGTTAGGCGCTGCCTGAAGCGACCGCCTCGAGGGTCGCCGGGTACCGTTGAAGCAGTTCGGCAAGCGCCCCGTTCGAGGCCTCCGGTGGGCGAGCGTCGGTCTCCGGTCCGGGAGACTCCCTCGGCGACGCAACGGCGGGGCAGCCAAGAAGGGCGGCGACCGCCTCCGAAACCGCGCCATTCGCGGCGAGAAACGCGCGAATTCGCTGCGTTTCCTCGGACACGTTGGCATCGGCGCTCTTCGTTTCGACCGGCGGCGCTACGGGCACTGGCGCGGCATCCCAGGGCGGTGACCAACCGTCGAGCGCCGCCAAAGAGGCCGGAAACACGACAGAAACTTCTTTGAGGAGCGTCGGTACGAGATCGCCGGCAAGCGGGCGAAGCGCCATGATCAGCGAAGGGAGCCACGGCAGAAGCACGTCGTCGGGGAGTCGGGCGAACGCTTTGCTGAGCAATTCCACAACGACGCGGGCGACGAGCGGCGTGAATCCCAGCGCGAGCAGAAACCCGGCCACGTAGTCGGGAAACGCCGGCAGCATCATCGGGTTGTCGAGGACTGCGTCGAGAAACGCCCGAATATCTTCTATTTTCCGAAGACCCAAGAGCCACTCCGCCGACCACAAGAGTGCGACCTTCGTCGGCGCAAGGTCTTCCGCACCGCCCGCCTGCTTGACGGCGATGAGCAGCTGGCTCCGCTGGGCGCCAAAGGCGAGCGCCAAGCTCTCAAGAGTAAACAAAAACGAGAGCATCGCGGCGACATCGGTCGCGGCCGTCATCTCGTCTTGAATGCTCGCCGGCAGCAACGTCGCGTAGTGCGAATATCCGGTCGTAACAAAACGCTTGATCCACGCCGGAAGGCCGGTCGGCTGTGCTCGGTAATAGTGAACAAGACGTCGAATTCGTTCGAATACTTGGGGCGCCTCTGCCGCCGAAGTGCTCGCCTCGAGCAGCACAATCGCGTGCTCGCCAAGCTCGGCGACGAGCCGCGGGCTTCGCAAATAAAGGATCGCGTCCTCCACGGCGGAAAGCGCTGCAACCGTCGTCGCTGACGAAGCAAATGCTGCCGCTTTCAGACGCTTTTCGATGACGTGTTCGAGGCTAATCCCCTCGTACCCGAGCTGAATAATCGGGGCTTGGGTACGCGTGAAGTACACCTCCCACGACTCCTGCACGGGCGTCGAGCCCAGCGTCCGTTCCCCCATAATCGGCACGCACGTCGACCGATTCAAATAGTGGAGCATCCACAAAACCTGGGAACAGGCGTGGAGTTCCGGCGCCGCCTTGAAATCCAAGAGAGCGCGCTGGGTGCGCTTATTTTCGAGAGTAAACCCCCGCCCTTCCAACGGTTTCAGCCGATCGTAGACATCTTGCGCGAGCGGCGGCAGTGACGCGTACCCAACCTGCCCGATGCGATCCCCACCGAGCATGATCTGGCAAAGACGGCGAATATCCCGCTTCTTCGGGGTGCGATCCTTCTCAAGACAGGTAATCGCCGCATCGGTAAAGTCGTAGGGAGTTGGAAACGCGCGATTGCGCACCCCCGCAAGGAGCTTCGACGTTTGAAAAATCGCGATCGCGTCGGCGGTCGACGTCAAATAGCCATTGTTTCGCGCGAGTGTGGTGATCTCGATGCACCACCGCACGAGTTCGTCGTCGTCGGTCCCGAGAGGCGCCGGCGACGTCGCGAGATAGTCGAAAATCGCCGGTTCTGCGGTGTCGGCGGCGCTCTTCGCGGCTCCGCCGGCAGCACGCGCGACACGCTTCTTCTCGTCGCTCTTCGGGCGTTTCTCGATGGTGAACGGCTTCAGGTTGTGGGCGGTGAGTGCCTTTTTCCAGAGCTTTTCCGCGAGCCGAAGGGAGCCGGGCGGATGCCGAAACTGATGCTCGATCGCGAGATGACTCGAGGGGATCACGCCGTAGAGCCAGGTCGTCTCTGTCCGCGGTGGCACCTCCCATAGCACCGGAGAAGCGACGCCAAACTCCTCCACGTCACTCGCGGTATGTGCGGCTCCGCAGACGTGGATCGCGTCCTCAGGATCGATGCCATGCTCCGCGAGGAAGCCCTTCATTTTCGTCCACATGTAGCGTTCGCGCTGACGATCCTGAGCGATGTCTTCATCGCGGCGGCCGAAGCGTCGCAGCATGCTCCCGATCAGAAACATCACCTGGCGATAGGTCGCGTAGTCGGCGGTAAGAGTGGCCGATTCTACGTACTGGTCCCACCACTCCGAGAAGTGTTTAACCCGTGCATTTTTCAGAAGGAATTCATGAAACTCGTCAAACGTCGGAAGAAGGTCACCGACCTGAAGACCAAGGGCCGTTCCATGGGAGACGGTCGGCGCCTCGGTCGCGTCCGGTGTCGTCGGATCCCCGTCGTCGATCGGCTCATCGGCCAAGCGCTCTTTGAGGGCGTCGTCCTCTTTCGGCATCCATTGATAGATGTAGTCAACGGCACGGTCGACGAAGACCAGCTTCGTCTCCGGGTGGGCCATCGCGTACGCAATCGCCTGGTATTCCGCTGAAAATTCGGTGAGCGGATAGACGACGTTGAGCGGGGTCCAGGCACTCGGGAACGCGGAACTTCCGACGGAAAATGCCTGAAGAGCGATCGGGAACTGGCATTCCCGAAGGTTTTCACCGAACTCACCGCCGGTATTGAGGCTCGCTTCCAGCCCCTCGGCCGCCTCCAAAAAAATCACCTTAAAGGGGCGTTCCCCGAGGCGTTTTCGGAGATGAAGACCCGACGACGGCGAGTGATGGCAGACCGGAAAGAGCTCGAGCGGTTCGGCCGCAGCGCGCGCGACGTCATCGGCCATCGCTTGAAAGGTCGCGGCGATCGCCGAACGGCGTGAAGCCTCGCGGTCCTGCTCCCCTGCCACGCGCGCTTCGCGCGGAGCGGTGCCCCCCGCAAAAGCTTCGACGGCCGCCTGAAGCTGTTCCCGAAAGGGGCCAAAACGGTCGGACATGGAAGCCTTTTTGGTCATTTGAAGGTTTCGAGGGTCTTCTTCCCCCCTTTTACGAAGTCTTCCCAGGGCCCTTTGTCTTTTGATTGTTCGCCGCGTTTCTGAATCACCGAGTGCCAAACCTTGTTCATCACGGCCACATCTTCGGGCACGCGGCGAACCAAGGTTCCGATCAAGGAACTCGCGAGTTGCTCCGATTGAAGTGCCGCGTTCCCGAAGAACTGACTGTGCAAGACAGCATCTTCAAGCACGCCGATCTGCTCCGCCGTCGAGAGGGAGCTCTCGAGGCGCGCATCGTCGGAGGTCGCCGCCCCTTGGGCGTCGCGAAGGTCGGAGAACGTCTGCAAGAGGATGTCGAGGAGCGCCGGCGGGAGGTCGACCTGGAAGGCGTTCCGCGCGAGGAGCTCTTGGGTACGAAACAGGACGATCTCTTTCTCGGTTTTCTTGTTCGTCACCGTCGGGATGGTCACGAAATTGAACCGCCGCTTAAGCGCGGTAGAGAGATCGTTCACGCCGCGATCGCGGGAGTTCGCCGTCGCAATGATGTTGAAACCCGGGCGCGCAAAGACGACGCCGTCGCTCTTAAGCTCTGGAATATTGACGTATTTTTCGCTAAGGATCGAAATCAGCGCATCCTGCACATCCGAGGTACAGCGTGTGAGTTCTTCGATGCGTCCGATTTCCCCGCGCGTCATCGCCGTCATGATCGGCGAAGGAATGAGTGATTCCTTCGATTGACCGGCCGAGATCACCATCGCGACGTTCCAACTGTATTTCAGTTGATCCTCGGTCGTCCCGGCGGTCCCTTGGACGACGTGCGTGCTGTTGCTGCAAATCGCGGCGGCGAGGAGCTCGGCGAGCCAGCTTTTCCCCGTACCCGGATCTCCGATGAGGAGGAGGCCACGGTCGGAAGCGAGCGTGACGAGAGCACGCTCGACGAGGGCGGGATCTCCATAGAATTTCTGGGAAATCGTTCGGTCAAGTTTGTCGGAAGGCGAGCTGCCGAGAACGAAAATCCGTGCCATGCGGGGCGAAAGGCGCCAGCGGAACGGACGCGGGCTCGTATCGACGGAAGCGAGCCAGCGGAGCTCCTCCGCGTACTTCGTCTCCGCCGGCAGTCGCAGCGCCTCGCCCGCTTCTGTCGTCGCTTCTGCCTCTTTGATTTCCGTTTTCTTCGCAGCCATCGGTGACCTTCCGTTTCGTCCGTAGTGTTGCGTCTAAGCGAACCAAATCGCGCTTTGTCCTAAATCGGACGAAGTCGGGACAGAACATTTCAACGCAAGAGATAGCGAAGCTCTTTGATCAGTTTGTCAATTTTTCCGGCGAGAATCGGCGTCCCGATCTCTTTGAGTCGCGTCGCAAACCAGGGGTTGATGCTCACGTGGCCGCCGCTCATCAACGCACCGACGGGGACAAAATGAACGCCCGAGTCCCGGATCGCTTTGATGCGGTCGAAGAGCGGCTGATCGGGCCCCCCTTCGTAGAAGTCGGAGATCAAGACGACGACAGTGTTCTTCGGCTCGACGATCTTCTTCTCGGCCTCCATCAGCGCCATGTTGATCAACGTCCCGCCGCCGAGGTTCGTCCGTAGCAAAACCTCCAAGGGATCGGTCACCCAGGGCGTGAGGTCGACGATCTGCGTATCAAAGGCGAAAAGATGCACGTCGACGCGCGGAAGACCGGCAAAGATGCTCGCAAGGATCGTACTTTGGACCATCGCATCGACCATCGATCCCGACTGGTCGACGACGACGATCATCCTCGTCGGCAGGTCTTTTTGCGAGGCTCTTCGGTAGAAGAGCCGGTCGACCATGAGGCGCCGTTCCTTCGGGTCCCAATTCGTAAGGTTCTTCCAGACGGTCTTTTTCAGATCCAGATTCCGGAAGACGCGCTTGGGCGGAAGGCTGCGTTCAACCTTGCCACTCGAGGCCTTGACGACCTTGATCCGCATCACTTCGGCGACCTGGTCGACGTAGGAGCGAACCAGGCGGCGCGCATTGGCGAGCGCTTCGCCGGAGAGGTTCGATTTGTCGATCAGGATCTGCTCAACGAGCGCCATCGACGGCGTGAGCTTCGCAGCAAGTGCTGAATCTTTAAGGACTTCCCGGAGCTGCATCCGACGGACGAGGTCCCCCTCGAGCGCTGCGACGCCGCGGCGTAATTCGTCCTCGGAGAGCGGCTTTCCGCGCCCGCTCCCTACCGGGCTCCCCCGCTTTCCGCCCAAAAGTTCGCCGGGCGCGTAGCCGAAAGCCCCCTCGAGCCACGCAAGATCTTGGGACCACTGTTGGTATTGAGCGGCGCTGACCTGGGGTGTGTTCGCGTTGGGACCAAACGTCCCCAGAAGAAGCTTCGAAACAAGCAACGCACGACGCGTACGCTCGGCATCCGGCGAGCGTGCGACCGAAGATTTATCCGCTTCCGGTGTGGCTGCTTCGGCCTCTTTCAGCCAGCGTGATACGTCGCTCTGCTCCGTCGCCGGTTGAGAACCTTCCTCTTCGAATCCTTCCGATTCCCCCTTTGAAGGGTCGCTGGGAGTTACCGTAGAGACCACGTTCTCGAAGTCCTCGCGCAGCTCCGGGTAACGCTGGACCAGCGTGTCGATCGCCATCGTCGGATCGAGGATCGCTTCAGGGAGTTCGACGTCCTTCGCGAAGCTCGCCGCCATTGCCTCAAACGCGCTGTATTTTCCAGCAGCGCCAAACGTTGCCATCAGGAGGCGCCAATAAATGACCTGGCGTGCGCGATCTCCGTCGGTGGCGCTCATGCTTTTCTCCGGAGAAGGCGACTCGCTTTCGCTTGAAGAATTCCGACGGCGTCGACTTTGCTTTTTGCCGATGCCGCGGCGGCGCCAGCGAGGGTAAGCGGCTTCTTTCCCGCCGATTTCCCCTTCTTGAGAAGCGCAAGGGGCTGAAACGCCCACCCACCATTGAAGCGCAAGAGGCCGACCGCCGCCGAAGCTGCCACGAGGAGATCGACATCAAAATCGCCGGCAGGCGTCTGCGCTTCAGCGAGGGGGATTGTCCCGGCGCCGAAGGAGATCTGTCCGTCTTTGTACTGGAAATCCCCCATATAAATCGGCAACGCGAGGAACGCGGGGTGCCGGTCGAGGGGCAACGGGGGCGCCCTTCTTGTGGTCTGCGCGCCCGGCGCGAGATGGGCGCCGATGGCGTCGAGATCGAGCTTCCCGGCAAGAGCCGCCTTTGCGTCGTCCCAGGCCATATCGCCGGTTTCGGCGAGGGGGAGCGCGTCGACGGTCAGCGCAAGACCGTCGGTCAGCGCCTTAACCAGCGTCGGCGCGCGAGCGGCAAAGAGCTTCCACAGTTCGCTGCCAAAGACGACGTCGACCTTCCAGGTGGAGAGCGTCACACGTACGGCGATCGCCTCGGCGCCACGCAGCGCGATTCCGTGAAAGACGGCGCTCGCGTAGAAGCCGTGTTCGCGGACTTCCACACCGAAAAGATGAATTTGCCCGGTGAACGCCGACACTGCCGCCGGCGGCGGCACCTTTGTGCAAATAATCATCGCGCGCGCCCACAGATCGGGCCAGCGCCGGTTTTGCACCGTGGCCTTTGATCCGAAGGGGATGGCAGCGAGCATCTCTTCGTAAAAACCGGTGAGAAGCGCCGCCTGGCGCGCGAGCTTCGGCTCCCCCTGGAGCTTCTCAAGGGTCGCTTGGAAGGGAAGAAGGACTTCCGGAGTTAGCTGAAAAAAGCCGACGATCGCGAGCTCCAAGAGCCATTGACGGGCCGCTTCCAGGTAGACTTCATGGTGGGAAGCGGTCGCCTGAAGATTCGTCTCGACGCTCGCTTCGGTCGCTGTCCATCCGAGCGCTTCAAAGGCAGAAGCAAGCAGAGCATCGTGCTCGGCCCCTTGGAGCGCCGTACGACCGGCGGCGAACGTAACAAAGTGGGTTTCCGCGAATTCACTGCGACGAATCCCCGCCACCGCGTCCGCCATACGCGGCCCGAGCGCAGACGCACCGAAGGCCTGCTGGAGCGCTTCCACGCCCTTCAATTGCTCGGCGCCGAGTCGTCCGAAACCGACCCAAAACGCCTCGTCCAGGGCGTCCAAGGCCTGCTCCGCTTCGAGCACGCCAGCAGGAAGTTGCGTCAACCCTTCGCTATTTTCCGACGTCTTCTTCATGGAGCGCCCCTTCAACCGGCAATGAACCAGGACATTTCCGGCATCGGATCGAGCGAAGCTTGGAGCTCCACGTAGCGGAGGTAGCTCAAGAAGCGACTGAAGACGTTCGGGGCCGAACCGCGGAAAATCTGCGCATTCGGGAAGCGCGCGAACAGCTCGGAAGAACTGAGTTCGCTGGTGTATTCGCCGGGCGCATTCAAATAGCGTGCGACGCGCTCAGCACCGTAGTGCTCCATCGCCTCACTCAGCATCCCGAGGCGGTGCTTGCAGAAATAGTTCTGACTGCAGGGGCGATTATTGTTCGTGTTGCAGGCGTGATTCCCGGTCCCCGCCTCGACGAAACAAACGTAAACGCGGTCCTCGTCGGAACCGCTCCTCACCACGCCTTGGACGCGACCTCCGTAGAGTTCGACAAAGGGGACTTCTTTTACGTTCCGCAGCTTTTTGGGCGCGGGGGTCTTCAGGACGCTTTGTCGAAGTTCGGTCATCGCGGCCGCAGATGCTGCCAACGGAAACAGCTCCTGACCAGATGTTTGTGAACGAACTCTTAGCCTTCGACGAGCATGCGCAGACCACGGGACACAAGCTCGCCGCCGTGGGTGATCAGCGCCTGCTTGGGGCGGACGGCGAACGGGAGCTTTGCTGCCGCCAACATCGCGAGATCAAAACGATTGTCGCCAAACGCAGCGAGGAGCGGCGCGGCACCGGCAAGCCGGGCAACGGCAGCGACCTTCCCCTGCGCGTAGGGGATCGGGCGTGCGACCGCCGTCGTGTAGACGTGATCGACCACGACGACTTCCACTCCGAGCGCCCCGTCCGGCGCCCCGACGACCGCCGAAGCTCCGGCGACGATGGCGAGCGGGGAGGCGCTGACGACGAGCACGGTGTGGCCGAGCTCGGTCGCGCGCCTGCGGAGGGCCCATGCTTCCGGAATCAGCCGATCTGCGAGGCGCGCGCTTCGGAGCGTCTCCACGCAGAACGCGTGAAACTCATCGACCCCCCAACCGGCGAGCAGTGATCCGACGAGCTCACACGTCACCCGATGATCGAAGGTACCCGCTTTGTCGGCGGCGACGATTTCGGCAAAGAGGGCGTGGGGATCTTCCGTCGGCGACGGGAAGGCGGCGTGAAGCGCATCGCGCACCCCGGAACGGAGAAGACGCTCGCCAAGGAGGCGGTGGACGACGTCGTCGGCGATGTCGCCGGTCCAGAGCGTCCCGTCGCCATCAAAGGCGACAACACCCGGTCCGACTTCGTCGGTCAAACGTTCCAAATCGGCGATGGCTTGCGCGAGGGAGACGGAGGGGAGCATTCACAAAAAGGGAAAACGGACCTGCATTTCTACAGGTCCGTCTTTCCGAATCAAATGCGGCACTCACCTCGAGAGAGGGGGCTCCGCCTTCGATCACTCGATGATCTTGGTGACGATGCCGGCGCCGACGGTGCGGCCACCTTCGCGGATGGCGAAGCGCATCTGCTCTTCGATACCGACCGGCGTGATG